>CALQFT020000011.1 GCA_943329925.2 Opitutus sp. GAS368 | reverse complement strand
TAAATTACGGTACCCCAACCTAGCGGTATACCACATCCGCTTTCGGACTCTGCAGCGCCGAAAAGACAGCTGGGTGTGCAAGCGGTTCGAACGAAATGGCGGGCCGCCACCGGCCATGGCTCATAGCTGCCAACCGTATGCGCATGTCGTCCACGAGAAGCGCCGGGACCGCACCATGTATCCAAGGGTTCGAGCCAAAGCGTGCCCGGTTTTGGGCGGCGCAGCGTCAGGGGCGATCTCGCTGGGCTACGAGTCGGCGATGCTCCATCAATAACGGGACTGCTGTGACGATGGACAGGAGACGCTAGGGGCAGCGTATCGGATGGCGAGGGCGGTTTATTTGTTGGTGCTTCGGAGGTGCCTGAGCCTACTTGGGCTTGCGTTTGGGTGTGGTAGACGGGCGGATTGCAGGGCGATGCGCAGGGCCACGGCGGAATGAGGGCGTCCTCCTCTAGAGGTTTGCGGAACGCCTCCATGCCAGACGAAGGATGGGGGGCATTCGTCGCGCCACCACCTGCCCAAAGGCCGCAAGGCGAGGTGCCCAGCAGGGCTGCAGTGAACAGTCCAAGCCGAGGCACATTGAGGAAGCGCACTTTCGCCAAGTGGCAGGGTAGCGCCCTGTTTTTGCCGCGTTTGCCGCTAGTTGGGGGTGTAAGACCCAATGGGTGTGCAAGGCCCGCCTTCAAGGGGGCAAGGGAGAGGGCAAGGGAGGGGGCAACAGGGTTCCTGATTCTGAAAAACCGAGTTCGCGGTCCTCCAACAAGGCAGACCCAACTAAGGATTCGCCTTAAAAATGGCATAGCATTTTTCTCGCCGCCTAGGCGCTCAAAAAGCCGCTCAAACCATCTGCCGCAAATTCCGACCCAACCTGAAAGTGTTGTGCATCGCATCGCATCCCTCCCCCCTTCGCTACGGAAATCAGGGCGAAAAGGTTTGAGGAATCTGAAGTTATTTACGACGACCTTCCCTCTGGGGCGACGTTTTCAGTCTGCGCGTACTGAGCGGGGCGGTTTCGGTTTTTCTGCGCAATGCGCCTCAGCAAGTGACCCTACGCGGCGTGGCGGGGTAAGTGTGCGATGTGGACTCCGACCACACAGACATCGTCTGAAAAGGCGCTGCCACCGATAAAGTGTTCGACATCTTCCACCACGGCGTGCAGGAGACGCTCGGGCCCCAACTCGGCATGGTGGGCGACCGTATCCAGAAGGAGGGATTCATTAAATAGTTCCTCCTTATCATTTTCCACCTCAAATAAGCCGTCAGTGAATAGTAAAATCAAGTCGTCTGTCGCTAGCGCTTGGGTGTGGTTGGTGTAGGTGGCCTCTTCAAAAATCCCCAGCGCCGGCCCACGATCGTTGTCTAGTGAACGCAGCGGTTCCACGCTGTTTAGTGCACGGTGCACCATGATAGGCGAGGGGTGTCCTGCGTTGGCAAATGTCACGGTTCCTCGACCCACATCCACAGTCAGACAACACGCGGAGGCAAAGACCAAGGTATCTGTGCCTTTGAAGATATGGCAAAGTGCGCGGTTCATTTCGGTTAGCAGCAAGGCGGGATCCGCTGCTTTTTCTCCCAACTGTTCTTCAAGGGCTCTGAGCATGGCGGTGACAAGTGCCGCCCGGACGCCGTGGCCCATCACATCGGAAATCAACACACTTAGGGCCGAATCAGAAACTTGCAGCACATTGAAGCAATCTCCACCCACTAGGTGCGTGGAACGGTAATGGCTGCAGATGCGAACGGCGCTTTCTTCCAAAGAACAACCCCTAGGGATGGTGGGAAAACGTGAGGGAAGTAGTGCCACCTGCAACTCGTGCGCCATTTTAAGGTCATCCTCCATGATCGCGTTTTTTTGGCTCAGTTCGAGTGTCCTATCGCGGACACGCTGCTCCAGGGCCATATTGCACGAGGAAAGTGCGGCTTGAGCCTCCGCTAGGGCCGTGTGCTCCGCCACCTCTCGAAGTGCTCTTCTCAATGCCGGTTCCAGCCTGAAGAGCCTGCTTTTGAGCACAAAATCCGTGGCCCCCGCCTTGAGCAGTTCCACGGCTGTTTCCTCCCCCACCGCCCCTGAGATGATAATGACGGGTAGTTCCGGATAATCACTTTGCATTAGGGCGAGGGCCGCGGCTCCATCGAAAGTGGGGAGCATGTAGTCTGCTAAGATAATTTCAGGATGAAACTCACGAAGTGCGGCTTCGAACTCTGCTCGGGTTTGGGCGCGTCTGAGCGTATAGTTTACTCCGGCGCGGTGCAGTTCCTCCTCGATGAGGAGAGCGTCCAGATCGGAGTCTTCCAAAAGAAGGATGCGAACTACGGGAAGCGGCACACACATAGCGGTGTGTAACATAAGTCGATTTTCAGACCCTGCTGAGAAAAAGCAAAAATTCAGAGGAATCTTTTTCTCCGGCCGAGAGTTTTGCTCGTCTATTGAGGCGCTTTTTGGCGGGCACCATCGCCATTGGAGAAATAATTGGGCGTAAAGCGCGGAGTTTTAGAAGAGCAGAAGCAGGCCGCAACAAGCTGCGATGGAGCATGTACCGGCAATTTCTTAAAGTCGTCACTCTGGGGGAGGCTTTTTACTTCATCGGAGACGTTTTGGCTTAGGGCCTGTTGGGTAGCGAAAAGTAAAAAGTCGAACCTATATCTGGAGTGGATTCAGCCCAAACGCGCCCCTCATGGCGTTCGATGATCGCTTTAACGCAGGCCAAGCCGATACCAGGTCCTTCAAAATCACTTTTGTTGTGAAGTTTTTGTAAGAGATGAAACAGTTTTGCACCGTACTGCATTTCAAAACCAATTCCGTTGTCCTTGACAAAAAAAACGGATTCACCCGGATCTTTGCGGCATCCGATTTCAATTTCAGTTACCGGACGTTTCTTTGTGGATTCCAAGGCGTTCGCCAGCAGCTTTAAAAATACCTGCCTCAACAGGGTTGGATCCCCGTGGATCGTTGGCAGGGGAGTCGTATTCCAGTGTAAAACGCGATCCTCACAATTTTTTCCGAGTTCGAGGCAAACTTCCGCCAAGAGCGCATTTAAATCAGTCTGCACCGGCCGCATCGGGGCGAACCCCAGACTTAAAAAGGATAAAAATCCTTCGAGCAGCCCTGCCAAGTTATTCGTGGCAATCTTAATCAGTTCCACATAACGCCTTCCAGAATCGTCTATTTTTTCACGATTTGTTTGCTCCAGCAGATTTAAAAATCCCGTGATATGTCTTAATGGGGCTCTCAAATCGTGGGCAAGGGCGTTAAAAGAAGTTTTCAACTCATCCTGTACAGTTGCGGCAAGCGACTCGGAACACGTCCGAATTGTGCCAACGATTCGGATGGGTTCTCCCAAACGGTTTCGCTGTAAATAACCGTGGCTCCCCATTTCCATGTAGGTTCCATTTTTTCGCAAAAAACGATACGTATCTGCCCAGGTATCTTCACCGGAACTGAGGAACGTTTTGAACCCCTGTTGGATACGATCCCGGTCTTCCGGATGAATTCGCAGCATCCAGGAGTCCGTGTCCCATCTTACCTCGTCTCTGCCATACTGAGTGTCGCAGAAAAATCGATCGGACCACCAAATCTCACTGGTTTTCAGATCCCAATCCAATGCGATATCGCGAGATGCGCGGCACAGGAGGCGAAACCGTTCCTCACTTTGGCGCAGTACTTCTAGATCTTCGTTTGACGCTTCCATAGTCAATTTCCTTTTGCGGCGGCATATTTCCAATCTGGGTGCCGCGTGATACAGCAACGCCGACTCACGCTGAAGAGCAGCCCGAGTGGTTCTTCAAAAGAAGCTCTCTGTTCGGTATCCTTGGCCGTCTTGCCGGCTTCAGGCTCGGGGGTGATACCATTTTAGGTTTATGGATGATTAAAAGACCGAGGTCCTGGGAGAGAAGGACCAGTTTTCTTCAAGATTTGGTATGAGACAGGAGAAAGCGGGACTTCAAGCCAGTATGCTCGAGATTGGTTTTCCGTGGACGTCACTGAGGCGAAAGTCTCTGCCACCGAAGCGGTAGGTTAGTTTTTCGGGATCCATGCCAAGCAATTCCAGTACGGTGGCCCAGAGGTCCTGGACTGTGCATTGGTTTTCGACAGCGTAGTAGCCGAGTTCGTCGGTGGCACCGTAGGCGACTCCGCGCTTAAGTCCTCCTCCAGCCATCATCACGCTAAACCCCATGGGGTTGTGGTCGCGCCCATCGCTTCCCTGAGAGAACGGAGTGCGTCCAAATTCGCCTGCAAAGACAAGCAGGGTGCGCTCAAAAAGGCCGCGCTGTTTGAGATCCTGAATGAGTGCAGCGACGGGTTGATCGACTTGGTGTGCCATCAGGCCGTGGCCTTCTTGAAGTTTTCCGTGCTGATCCCACGGATTGGAAGCGCCGCCCGCTCCGATGCCAACCGACAAACAACTCAGTTCCACAAAGCGAACCCCGCGTTCCACCAGACGGCGGGCCGTTAGCGCTTGGCGGGCGTAGGCGGCGGTGAATTTGTCTGGAGAATCCAAGCCGTAGAGCTTCTTGATGGAATCCGGTTCGCCCTTGAGCTCGCACAATTCAGGGACGGAAGTTTGCATGCGGTAAGCGGTTTCATAGTTGGCGATGGCCGCCGCGACGCGAGCGTCTGGGGCATCTCGCAAAAATTCGGTATCAAGGGCGTTGATGAATCCGAGGCTGGCCCGCTGGCGTTGGTCGCCCTCTGCTGGGGTGATGAAGGCTAGGGGAGCGCCTGCATCGGCCTTAAGGATAGAGGCTTGATGTTGGGCAGGAAGGTAGCCTGAACTGAAGACGCCCACGCCGCCGTGCGGGGTGGTGGCTTCGCCGCTTTGAAGTACGACGAAGGACGGAAGGTCGCGGTTGCCAGAACCCATCCCGTAGCTGATCCAAGCCCCGGCGCTGGGGTGGCCCATGAACGGGAAACCCGTGTGGAAGGCGTAGTTGCCTTGGGCGTGCTCATTCACTTTGGTCGTCATGGAGCGGATGATGGTGAGATCATCGGCGCACGCTGCGATTTGGGGGAATAAATCGGTAAGGATGAGACCGGATTGTCCCCGCGGAGCCGCCTTCCAAGGACTGGCCATGATGTTGCCATTGTTGTTGAACATGGTAGGCAGCACTGGGACGGGCATGGGCTGGCCATGGCGCGTCGCTAATTCGGGCTTGGGGTCGAAGGAATCGACATGGGAAAATCCGCCGCTCATGTAGCAGAAAATAACGGAGTCGACTTTGGCGTTCCGTCTGGTGGCGGCCGGTGCGTGAGCGCCGGCATCATTTTTGGCGGTTTTTGCGGCGTTTGCGAAGAGATCGCCTAGGGCGAGCGAGCCGAAACCAAGAGAGCATCGAGCCAGCATTGAGCGTCGGGAAAGCGGGGCGTGATTCATAGGACGAAATGGAATGGGTCGTTAGGGCTGGAATGGGAGACTTGGCGGCTATCTCAGGTAGATGAATTCCTTCAGATTAAAGATCGCGTGGGCGAGTGGCGTGAGATCATTGGGGTGCCCGGAGTCGGCCAGCAAGGCGAGCGCTTGAGCGGTTTCCCGTGGCGTCGGTGGGTGACCAAGGGCGGCCTCGAACATCGCGCGGATGTTTGCCTCCGCGGATGGTGTTTTAGCCCACATGGTATTGCTCCAGCGTTTGGCCAGTTGGAGGAGGGCTGGGTCGTTGAGGAGTGTGAGGGATTGGGCGGGAACTGTGGTGGAATCTCGTCGGCCCAGAGTGGTAAAAGGTTTTGGCGCGTCGAAAGTGGTTAGTAAAGTGGGCAGGCTGTTGCGTCGCTGTTGTAAATAAACGCTTCGGCGAGGAACGGTCTGGGCGACTGAAGCTCCCAGTTGCAAAGGATCCAGAGCGCCGGAAATACTCAGAAGCGCGTCGCGGATGGATTCCGCCTCTAGGCGTCTGATGTGGGCGTGGGAAAGCAGCGTATTAGACGGATCCTTTTGCGTGGCCAACTCGGAGGGGCGGGAGGAACGTTGGAAGGCTTCCGTGCTCACCAAGGAGGCTAGCGTTTTTTTAAGCGACCATCCGCCCTCCTGAAGTTGAGCGGCCAGAAAATCAAGCAACTCGGGGTTCGTCGGCTTTTCCCCCATGCGCCCGAAGTTGTCTGGGGTGGGAACAATTCCAGCACCGAAGGTCCACAGCCAAATTCGGTTGGCCATCACTCTCGCTGTTAGCGGGTTGTCTTTGGCCAGAACGCTCTCGGCGAGTTCCATTCTGCCGCTGTGCTCGGAGAGAATCGGGTGCGGGTTGAGGACTTCCAGAAAGCCACGAGGGACGAGGTCGCCGGGATTTTTGTGGTCGCCGCGGGACAGAAGAGCGGCGTCTTTGCCTTTGTGCTCCAAGACGCCCGGAGTGAATGTAGGGGTGGGCAACGCCTTGGTGATGCTTTTGAAGCGTTGGTTTACCTCGCTTAAAGCAGGGGTGGCGTCGCTGTTGGCTACGAGGATCCTGCTTTGGAGGCAGGCGTCCAGTAGGTCTCGCTGGGCCTCGGAGAGGGCACCTTCATTCCAAGCTTTAATGGATTCCCGAAGGCAGTTGCTCAGTTCCGCGAGATAGGCAACTGGAGTGTCGGTTGTGGGGCGCTTCAGCAGCATTTCCAGCGCTGGATGGACTTCCTTTGGGGCGTCTTTGCCGGTGTGGAAGATCACTTTTTCCACAACGAAAAAAGCATCACTGCCCGTAAAAGGAGCGGCGCCCTTGGGCGGTTCGGCCCGCCGAGTCTGGTGGCCAGGAGTGCTGAACTCCATGTAAGAGTTGGAGTTGACTCTGTAACTGGTGTCCAGCCTAGTCCAAGCAGAGGCCTTGCGTTGGACAATTGCGCGCGGAAAGATGGGGTTGCTGCCCAGTGGATAGTTGTCGGGAATGATCCGCAGCATGGCACCGTTGAGCGCAGCAAAACGAATGCTGACGCTCTCAGACGTAATGCGAAAGTCTGGAGACATCGACACGCCACCGAATTGCGGCACGAGGGTAGAGGCTGCGATGCCTGCGGGAAGTAGACTGTCAAAAAGGGTATCGCCCTCCAGCGAGACCCGGAAGTCACCGCAGGGAATGCGCGTGGCATCCGGTCCGCTGTTGAACCATTGTGCTGCATCTGGTCCGGAAAGATCCCAAGCTACTTTGAAGTTGGAGGCATTGAATGTCTTGGCGTCGGCGATTTTTGCGCGCAGTTTGGATCGGTATTCGGGTAGGAGCTTGGCAAAATTTTCAGGCGGAAGCGTTACCGCCTTGGCGGCCAGATGCAGCGGATGTTCTTGTGGAGTGGTGAGCTTGGCGAATGTGTCGCCGGAGTTTGCAGGAGTTAGGCGCGTGATCTCCGCTTGAAGCGCTGTAGCCTCGGCTTTGAGGGCATCCTGCGCACTTTGGGAGGAATCCTGCCCTAGCTTTGCTTGGTTGGATTGTACTGGCGTGGTGCGGGTGCCGGCGAGGGGGCCTTCGGCAAAGGAGGCAGCGATTTCCTCTGGTGAGAGAGTGCGGGTGAAGAGGCGGACTTCTTGGATTTTGCCTTCGAAAAAACCGTTTCCAGCGCCGGTATGGCGCAGGCCTAGAAGCAACCTAGTGTCTGTGGCGGGAAACACATTGAGGGCATCTTTGCGGTAGGGTTGGCCGTAGGGCAGGCCGTTTCGGAAAAGAGAAATTGTGCCGTCGGCAGCGTAAGTAATGGCGAGGTGTACTTTCTCTTCGGGTCCGGCGTTTTCATCCGCGCCGTCGGTCTGTTCAGAACGTCTATGGTTGTTGCTTCCCGCAAGCCACTTGCGGGCCTTTTTTTCGCCGTAAACCAGAGAGTCAAAGGCGTGTGTGGCGACTTGCTCGAGGCCGACAATTCCGCCGCCGTGTTGAGTGAGATTCTGTGTAGTGAGCCAGACTTCATAAGTGCGTTCGGCAATCGTCACGGGCAGGGGCGATGATTGGAGGAAAGCTCCGCTTCCGGCCAAAATAAGGCTGCCGTCTTGCACTTTTGCGCCGCCGAGGAGCTCAGAACGTACTTTGCCGAATTGATCGCCCTCGCCGAGGGCGAACGCCCATAACGCGTAGGGAGCCGGAGAGTGACGAAGCCGGCCCGAGCTGATTTTTTCCCACTGCATTTCAGCTAGGGAGCGTTCAACGGAGCGGAGTTTTGTTTGGAGTTCAGTCGTGGAAGCGTCGGGCTTTGGATTTGCGGCTTTGGCAAGTGTCTCTGGGAGGTGAGTGAGTTGAGAAAGCCAATGGGCGGCTAATTCTTGGCGGATGGTTCCCTTGAGGGAGGCGAGGTCGGCCTTTTTGGGAAGTTGAAGGCGTAAGTCTGAGTCGATGGGCAGTTGGGCGGGACGGACGCTGGAGAAGATGCCGTAAAGGGCGGTGTAATCGCGTTGGCTGATGGCGTCAAATTTGTGGTCATGGCAGCGTGCGCAGGAGACGGTTAGTCCTTGGAAGGCCTTGGTGACGACGTCGATCTGGTTGTCCACGGCCTTTATCTGGTCATCCAGGGTGTCTACGGGTTGGTAGCCGTGTTCGGCCATGCGCAGATGGGCTGGACCGATGCGCGACTCGTTGATGCCTTTGGGGGAAAGGCGGGGGTTGGGCAGCAGGTCGCCGGCGAGGTGTTCCCGGATGAGTTGGTCTAAGGGGACATCGGCATTGAAGGCGCGAATGAGATAGTCGCGGTACTGGAAAGCACCGGGGATTTCGGGGTCGCCTTCGCTGCCGTGGGATTCGGCGTAGCGAACAAGGTCCATCCAGTGTCTGGCCCAGTGCTCGCCAAAAGCTGGGGACTCGAGAAGCCTCTGCGTGCGTTCGAGTAGGGCTTGTTTTGGGTTTTGAGCGTGGGCGGCGCAGAAGGAACGGACGTCTTCTGGCTTTGGGGGAAGGCCGGTGAGCAGGAAATGCAGCCTGCGTACGAGGATTTCGGACGTGGCGGCATCGGCTGGAGGGAGGGCGACCTTGGATAGGGCGTCATTAAGGAAGCGGTCGACTGGATGAGCGAGGCTTTGACTGATGCTTTGAGTACTGGGAGTGGACGATGGCGTTTGCTCTGAGGGTGGATGATTTGGGGGAGGCTGTGGGTGGGAGATGGGTTGAAGGGACCACCAAGAGCGGCGAGAGGCGAGCAAGTCCGGCCAGGTGGGTTTGGTGGCCAAGGTTGTGGGCGGTGTATCGCGGGGGTCTGGGGCGCCGCGTTGGATCCAAAGGGCGAAGTTTTGGAGGACCTTGTCGTCCAATTTTGGGGCCTTGTTGGGCATTTTGAGGTCAGGCTCCAAATGCCGGATGGAGCGTAGCAGGAGGCTGCCTTCCGGATTATGCGGAAGGATGGCGGCACCAGAATCACCGCCTTTTTGCCAGCCGGGACGTGAGTCCAAGCGCAGGCCGCCTTTTTGTTTTTCTGAACCGTGACACTCCATACAATCCGCTACGAGAGTGGGTCGTATAAAAGTTTCAAAAAAAACTGTGTCTGCTTCAGAAATTTGATTGGACGCCGCTGCATGGGCTGTTTGCCCCGGGAGAGTGCCTGCGAACGCGAGAAGGAGCAGGGAAAGAAAAGTAGCGCGCATAAAATAGGCAGGTGGAGGGAATGTGTTTGGCGCGCGGTTAAAGCAGAAATTGCAGCGCAGCTTCAGAAGCGGCTTCGTTGATGGCCCTTCCCCAGGTTTCGAACATGGTTTCCGGAATTCGAGAGGAGGGGCCGGCTATGGTGATGGCGGCAAAGCAGTGGCCATGGGCGTCCAAAAGGGGGGCTGCGATGCAGTGGATGCCGTCGAAATGCTCGCCTTGGTCCAGCGCGTAGCCGCGGTCCTGGACGTATTTTAATTCGGAGCGTAGCGCTTCACAGGAGAGGATAGAGTTTTGGGTGAAACGCTGGAATGAAATGGATTGCAGTGTTTCGGAGAGTTCGGGTTCGGGCAGAAAGGCGAGGATAGCCTTGCCCGGGGCGCAACACTGGGCGGGGACGCGAGAACCGAGGTCGACGACGTACTTGAACGGATGCCGGGAAGGGATTTGCTCTAGAATGATGCACTCAGCGCCGGCCAGAACACACAGCTGGGTTGTCTCATTGGTGAGCTGCGAGACTTCGCGCAAATAGGGGAGACAGGCTTCGATCAGGGTACGACTTCCAGAGTGTGGCTGCCCCAGAAGGAGTAGTTTTTGGGTGACGCGCAAGGTGCGGGTGGCGGGGTGTTTTTGGACGTAACCGAGTTGTTCGAGTGCCGCCGCGATGCGGTGCACGGCGGTTTGGGGAAGGTTAAGAAGGGTGGCGAGCTCGGTTTGGGAAGCTCCGTTGGGGCGGGTGGCGAGGGTTTGAAGCAGAGCGAGTCCGCGCTGAAGGGCCGGGGCGTGCTGGGAGCGGGCAGTTTTCATGGGTGAAAGAGCTTTCACATGTGGATAAAGCGCCGAGCATGTTCATTTCTTAGATTTTTTCGGAATGCTCTCCATTCCCAAGTCCACGGGCAGCGGGCTCCGTTGCGGTGGCGTCGGAAGAAGCGGATTAGACGTCGGGCTCTAGGAGCGGACGATTACGGACCTTGCTGCAGAACCAATTTTCGCTCCGGTCCTCCAAGCTCGCGCCAAACTCCGGGTGCTTGGGCGCCTAACTCCAGGCCGCCAATTTTGATCCGCAACAATCGCAGGGTGGGATGTCCGATGGCGGCGGTCATGCGGCGGACTTGATGGTATTTTCCTTCTATTAAATCGAGGGCAAGCCAGAAGTCCTGAACGGTTTTGCGGATACGCACTGGGGGTTGGCGGGGGGCGACTTCTGGTTGGGGGTCAAGAAGGCAGGCCTTGCAGGGAAGGGTGCGTTGGTCGCCGAGTTGGATGCCCTTTTGGAGGGTTAGAAGCGAGTCTGGAGAAGGGAGGCGTTCTACTAGCGCCCAGTAAGTGCGCACATGGCCTTTGCTGGGGTGGAGGAGGCGGGCGTTCCATTCAGGTTCGTCGCTGAGCAGAAGCAGGCCTTCACTGTCGGCGTCGAGGCGGCCGATGGGATAAACTTGGGGCGGGAATCCAAAGTCCGCCAGAGTGGCCCAGTGCGAGCCCTTTTCTGGAGTGAATTGAGAAAGGATGCCGTAGGGCTTATGGAAGGCGAGAAGCACAGAAAGAAAAAAAGCGGAATGAAGAGGGCGTGCAAATGAGAAAAACATTGCGGTGGATACGCGGCATGGGATCTTGCTTTTGACAACCTTTTGAGATGGATCCCGAGGAAGAGTTCTTTTGTTCACCCGAACCGCGCTTACTAGCGGGGGAAGCGGCGGCACCGGCCGTGGCTGCAGCGTTTGAGGCGAGTGATGCCGTGGGGGTGCTGTTTCTTTCGACGGTTGCTTTGAAGCAGGAATTTGGCGCGCCGCTAAGCTGGGCGAGGGAATGGGGGAAGCGGTTTTTTACGCATCTTTGTCAGACACGGGATGCTGGGACGGTGCCCGCACCTGAGGAGGGGGCTGTGCGGGAGATGTTGGCTGCTGCTCCGCCGATGCGCGGGGCGGAGTATTTGAGTGAAGCGCTGCTTTTGCGGCTGTGGGAGGATTTGAGGGGGGCTGTCAGAGCGGAAGCTGCGAGGCATGAAGGTGGTTTAGGCGGCTGGTTGGGGGCGTCGGGGTCCCTGTGGCACTTGGTGGGGCGGGTGACGTTTCATCTTGCGGAGAACAAGCGCAACGCCGCGCAGCCTTTCGCGTTTTTGGCGACATACGCCGACCAACTCTCCGCAGACGGCCGTGTGCAACATACCCCTTTGGGGCGGGCTCTGATTGCGCATCAGAAAAACCAGCCGGTCTTGGACGCGCTTTTGCAGCCGGTGCGCGAGGCGGCGCAACGCAGTGCTTTGGTGCGCGAGTTACTCGAAAGCAAACAGCTTTTTCAAGCGCTCGCGTGGACGCCGCAGGAGGCGTACGCCTTTTTGCGCCAAATCCCGCAACTGGAAGAAAGTGGGTTGGTGGTGAAGCTGCCGGATTGGTGGAAGAGTCGGCGGCCTGCGCGGGTGGTGGTTGCTGTGGCTGTGGATGCGCAGGAGGATGGCGGCGTGGGGCTGGGGGCAATGTTGTCTTTCAAGATGGGGGTTGCCCTCGGAGGGGTGCAGTTGAGCGCGGAGGAGATGCAGCAGATCCACGCCTCGGCATCGGGGTTGGTAAACTTGCGGGGGCAATGGGTGGAGGTGGATCAGGAGAAGCTGAAGCAGGCGCTGGAGCACTGGGGGAAGGTGCAGGATGCGCACAGCTCGGGCTTGTTATCATTTCACGAGGGGATGCGTTGGTTGGCAGGTTTTTCCGAAGGCCCGCAATCCGCGAACGAAGGTGAGGACGACTTCAATTCAGGCCGCGAGTGGAGTGAGGTGGTGGCGGGAAAAAAGCTGGAGGAGTTGCTTTGCCGGCTGCGGGAGCCGTTGGAAATGGAGTCTATTCCTGGGCTGACGGCGACGCTGCGGCCGTACCAGAAGCGAGGGGTGGACTGGCTACATTTTTGCGCGCGACTGGGGCTTGGGGCGTGCTTGGCGGACGACATGGGCTTGGGCAAGACGGTTCAAGTGATCGGGCTTTTGTGTTTGCGACAGGCAGAGGGAGTAAAGGCGCCCAGCTTGTTGGTGGTGCCGGCGTCCCTCATGGGGAACTGGATGCGCGAAGTCCGGCAGTTTGCGCCCAAATTGCGCTTCTTGCCGGGGCATCCGTCTCTGAGCGGTCGCGAAACATTGGATGCGTTGGCGGCAGATCCTGTCGCTGCGTTGCGTGGCTACGACGCCCTGCTCACGACCTACGGAATGTTGCAGCGGGCCACTTCTTTGCAGGAAATGACTTGGGATTTAGCTGTTTTAGACGAAGCGCAGGCCATCAAAAATCCAGGTACGGCCCAGGCGCGCAGTGTGAAGAAATTGCATGCGCATGCGCGCGTTGCGCTGACAGGGACGCCGGTGGAGAACCGGCTGGGGGATCTTTGGAGTCTGTTTGATTTCCTTAATCCCGGACTCTTGGGGAAGGCGCGGGAGTTTACCGAGGCGTCCAAGCAGATGTCTGCTGGCGGTGGTTACGCGCCATTGCGCCGGCTCATGGGGCCTTATTTGTTGCGCCGGTTAAAGACGGATCGGCGCATTATCGCGGATTTGCCCGAGAAGATTGAGATGCAGGCGCGGTGCAACTTGGTGAAAAAGCAGGCCGTGCTGTATGGCAAGCTCGTGGCGCAACTCGCGGCGGATCTCGCAAGCGAGGACCTTGATCCCAACCAGCGTCGCGGGTTGGTTCTGGCGTATCTCATGAAGTTCAAGCAGGTCTGCAATCACCCCAGTCATTGGAGCGGGGATGGCAAGTACGCGGCCGAAGACAGCGGGAAGTTTTTGCGACTGGGCGAAATTGCGGCTGAATTGGCAGAGCGTCAGGAGCGCTGTTTGATTTTCACTCAGTTTCGCGAAATGACAGAACCGCTTGCGGCACACTTGGCTGGGATTTTTGGGCGGCCGGGTTTGGTGCTGCATGGGGGGACGCCAGTAAAACAGCGCCAGGCGATGGTCGAGACCTTCCAGCGGGCCGGCGGGCCGCCGTTTTTCGTGCTGAGCGTCAAGGCTGGGGGCACTGGGTTGACGCTGACGGCGGCCAATCACGTGATCCACTTTGATCGCTGGTGGAATCCGGCGGTGGAAAATCAGGCCACGGATCGAGCGTTTCGCATCGGACAAAAGCGCAACGTGTTGGTGCATAAATTCGTCAGCCCCGGTACGATTGAGGAGAAAGTAGACGCTTTATTGCAGCAAAAAGGGCTTCTGGTGGAGAGTCTCATTGGGGGCGAAGATGGTGCACAAAAGGCGCTTACCGAAATGAGCAATGCGGAGCTGCTGGATTTTGTGAAGTTGGACATTCAGTCTGCGATTTTGTAAGAGAAGAATATGTCGTGGTACCAATACGAAAGTAGCAATGAGCGCAAGGCGCGCGGGCAACAAGATTTGGCGCGGCGCTGCAAGCAGGGAGAGGAGTTAGTGTCATTGGTGGTGCCGCAGGGCAGCCGGAAGCTGGTTTCGACGTTTTGGGGCAAGGCGTGGTGCCAACATCTGGAGAAGTATAAGGATTATGAATATCGCCTGCCGAGGGGGCGTTCCTATTTGAGGCAGGGGTTGGTTTACAACTTAAGCGTGGAGGCTGGGTTGGTCACCGCGCAGGTGCTGGGTTCGTCCATGTACGAGGTGAGCGTCCAGATCGCGCCCCTTCCAGCGGAGGCTTGGGCGGGAATGCAGGCGGCGTGCGCGGGCCAGGTGGGCAGTCTGCTGGACTTGCTCAGCGGCAATTTGGGGGCGGGGGTGATGGAGGTGATTTGCGATCGGGACAAGGGCATTTTTCCAGCACCCAAGGAGATCAAGATGTCGTGCACCTGCCCGGATTGGGCGGACATGTGCAAGCATGTGGCGGCGGTGATGTACGGGGTGGGCGTAAAGTTCGACACCGACGGCGCGCTGTTTTTCCGTTTGAGGCAGGTGGATCCGGCGGACCTTCTGGCGGCGGGTGCCCAGGAGCTACTTTCAAGTAGTGAGGGCGCGGGGGATGGGCTTTCGGGTGAGGATTTGAGCGCGCTTTTCGGCATCGAACTTGCCGGGGAAGAAGCGGCGGCGGTGCCGCAAGAGCAAGCGCCGTCGCGGCCGATCAAAGAGATTCAAACGCTCGTCAGTCCCAAGAAAAAGAAGAAGCCCGCCATCAAAGCGAAGCCAAAAGCTGCGGTGAAGTCCAAACCCAAGGTCCCTAAGAAGGGTGGCACTTCCTCGCAAAAAGCGAGGTGAACTGGATTGGGTGCTTGGCGCGGACAGGAGTTCTCCCTGCTACACCTAGAAAAAAGCGAGTGGTTCAGAATGTCTCAGCTTTGAGGGCTCCGTAGATTGGCTTTGCAAATATCTATGAAGAGAAAATAGGCAAACTCTTTCGTTCAGGCCAAAATTGGCCCGAGATAAACCGATGCGGCGCAAGCGGGTGGTCAATTTGCGGATTTCACACGCGAAGCGGCCCCGTTTGGTTTGGACAGGGTGCGACATTAAAAAACGTTGAGCCGCCGGTCAATAAAGACACCTAATGTTTGCTAATTCTCTGGTTAATATATATGGCCCGAGCTGCGCTTCCGATCATCGGTTGTGCCAGTTAGCTTAAATCTATGAAAAAACTCCTCATTCTTCCCCTTCTTGCATCCTCACTTCTTATGAGCTGCGAGCCCCAAAAACCTGCTGCTTCGGCCCCCGCCGCCGCACCCGCACCCGCCGCTGCACCAGCCGCTGCACCAGCCGCTGCACATGCACCCGCGCCCGCCGCAGCTCCTGCAGCAGCACCTGCTCCTGCCCCCGCCGCCGCACCCGCTGCTGCACCTGCTCCAGCTCCAGCTGCCAAGTAAGTGCTAAACTAATCCACAGCTCTCGTCCTGTCCGAACCTCTCACACCGAGAGGTTTCGGCAGGGCAAAACCAACCTAACAACTCCACAATGAACTCCACAATGGTCGCCTCCTTTGTGCTGTCCTTGATTCAAAACCGCGCCGCGCTGCGCAGGCTTTAAGGCTTTCGTTAACGCGGAGTATGAACCCCGCTAAGTCGAAATTGGAAATGGACGCACTTTGAGTCGTGCTCCACGTCAAACGCAGCGGTTTTGGAAATCGAGAGGTCCCGCTTTTGGAGTTGCGCTGTTATCGCTTTTTCGGGTCGTAGGTCACTCGACCGGGTGTGTTGACTGGGATCGTCCAGAGAGTGCCACCAGCCGTAATGTAGAGGGTTTTGAGATCTTCGCCACCGAAGGCGCAGTTGGTCACCTCATCGTTGGGAATGGGAATGAAGTCGAGAAGACTTCCCCCGGAAGACAGCACATACACCCCCCCAGTATAGGGTTTTGCCGTCTCATTTGGAAGGCTGGCCACGCTCCTTCCGGCGGCGACAAACAACCGGTTTTGTGCGTCTATTTTGAGCCCGTCAGGCCCGCGACTGGTCTTCCAATTGAAAATCAGTTTGCGGCTCCCAGCGTCCACGGAACCGTCTGGACGCAAATCGAAGCGCCACAATTTTCGGGCTCCGCCCACGGTGTTGTTATTATCCGCGACAAAGAGAAACTTGTCGTCTGGGGAGACCAATAGACCGTTGGGACGGTCCACGGAATCGCGGCCCAATATACGCTCAATTTTACCAGATGTATCAATCCGGTAAACACCTTCGACGAGTTCACCTTTGGCGTCGCGCATCTCCATGGTATCCCGTGGGCCGTAACGTGGGTCGGTGAAGTAAATGCGATCCTGCGAGTCGAGGCTCAGGTCGTTTGGGGAATTGAACCTTTTTCCTTCCAAGCGGTTAGCGAGGATGGTCACCGAGCCGTTCTGGTCCGTTCGTGTGACCCGCCGATTGCCGGCTTCGCACGCAAGCAGCCGTCCCTTGCGGTCAATCAAAAGTCCGTTTGCTCCGGTCACCGGATTGCGAAAGTCCTGCGATGCATGGCCGTCGACTATCTTTGAGATGCGGTCGTCGCCGACGTAATAAAGGGTGTGGGTTGCCGCATTCCATGCCGGCCCTTCTCCTGCGTGTTTGGCTGTGGCCACAAGCTGCGGCTTAGTGCCGGGGGTAATCGGGGAGCCCGGATACGAGGCGCAGCCAACGGCAAAAAGCGAGAGAGACGCAGCGCAAATGAGTCGGGAAATGGAAAAGTTCATGGGGTGTCTTTGGATAAGCTTTTTGCCCTGCTGTGGCACGGCAAAAAGCAGGTGGCGCTTGCCCGTTTTGAGAATCGGCAGACACACGGGCAAAGTAGTGAGGCCCGTCTGCTTCTGAGCATTGTGACCACAACGATTCAACTAATTATCCAAAAATGCGGGAACTTCGCTATAAGCTGAATGTCTATGCCCGCTCAGCTCCCGCCTGACCCGACTCTGCCCGCCATCGAACAACTCCGCACCGTGGTCGCCGCGCTTCGTGCGCCGGACGGCTGCCCGTGGGATCGCGAGCAAAGCCACGCCACGCTCCGGGGCGGTCTGCTGGAAGAGGCCTACGAAGTGGTCGCCGCAATCGACGCTTCGGATGACGTCAACCTGTGCGAAGAACTTGGCGATTTGTTGCTCCAGGTTGTTTTTCATGGCCAGATTGCCACGGAGGAGGGCCGTTTTAATTTTGATCAAATCGCGCTCGGGATTGCGGAGAAACTCGTGCGCCGGCATCCCCATGTTTTTGGAACAGAGAATGCGGAGGATTCCGCAGCGGTACTGGTGCGCTGGGAGGAAATTAAGCGGCAAGAAAAAGGTGCATTGCCAACGGAATCGGCTCTGGATGGGATTTCGGAAGGCATGCCCGCGTTGCAGTACGCTGCGAAGGTGCAGAAACGGGCGGCGAAGATAGGGTTCGACTGGGAGGAAGCGGCGCCGGTGCTGGCGAAGATTCGGGAGGAACTTTTGGAGGTGGAGGGAGCGATGCACGAGGGGGAAGTCCGGTTGGAGGAGGAGTTGGGCGACCTGCTGTTTTCGGTGGTCAATTTGACGCGCAAACTCCAATTGGATCCCGAAGTGGCGCTAAGTGGAGCGACGCGGAAGTTTGCGAGGCGTTTTCGGGGGGTTGAGGAGCTGATGCGCACGCGGGAGCTGCGCAGTGGCGGGATGTCGTTGGAGGCGTTGGATCAGCTGTGGGACGAGGTCAAGGCGCTGGAGCGTGCCGGTAAAGTTTAGGCCACTTTGCGTTTTTTAAAAACACGATCCCCCTAATGAAACTGCTCTTTCTTACCCCAGGTACAGGAAGTTACTACTGTGGGGTTTGTATGCGCGACAATGCGCTTGCCAAACAGCTCTGCGCCATGGGGCACGATGCCGTTTTACTGCCGCTTTATCTCCCGCTGACTTTGGACGAAAGCGCGGCTTCTCCGGAGGCGCCCGTTTTTTTTGGCGGACTCAATGTGTACCTGCAGCAGAAGCTCTCTTGGTTTCGGCACGCCCCGCGTTGGCTGGACCGGTGGTTGGATCATCCTGCCATCTTGAAATGGCTCGGTCGTTTTTCCGGCATGACTCAGGGCGCCGATACTGGCCAGATCACGCTTTCGATGCTTCAAGGCGAGCAGGGAGCGCAAAATCGCGAACTCGATAAGTTGATCGAATGGATCCGCCACATCGAGCGCCCGGATGTCATCTGGCTATCCACGGGGTTGCTCGCTGGAGTGGCACGGCGCATCCGGGGGGAAACAGGGGTGCCGGTGTACGCTTCGCTGCAGGGAGAAGATAGTTTTTTAGACGGGTTGCCGGAGCCGTGGAGCACGCTTTCTTGGAAGGAGATGGGAGCGCGGCTCGCGGAGTTGGATGGGGTCACGGCGCCGAGTCGTTTTTTTGGTGAGTTGATGGAACGCCGCCTTGGTTTGCCGGGCGGTCGTGTGGAAGTCATTCCCAACGGGGTGGGGTTGCAGGGGTTTGCGGTTGCTACAGAAGCGCCTGAGCATCCGACGGTTGGTTTTTTGGCGCGGCTGATTCCAGGCAAGGGGCTTGGCTTGGTAGTGGAGGCCTTTATCGAACTACACCGTCGCGGGCGGGTACCGAAGGCGCGCCTGCATTGCGCGGGGACGATGATCGAGAGTGACGCGGCGTTCGTGGAGGAACAGAAGGCGCGTCTGGCGGTGGCGGGGTTGGCGGGGGCGGCGGAGTTTTCGGCGAATATCAGTCGCGAAGAAAAGGAGCGCTTTCTGCGGGGGCTGAGCCTGCTGTCGGTCCCCGCGACATACGGGGAGGCATTCGGACTGTACTTGCTGGAGGCGCTGGCATGCGGCGTTCCGGTAGTACAGCCTCGGGTGGCTGCGTTTCCAGAGATTGTCGAGGCTACTGGCGGGGGCATTTTGGTCGAACCGGGCTCGGCATCGGCGCTGGCGCTGGCGTGGGAGGCGCTACTTTTAGAACCGCAGCGTGCGCGTGCGCTGGGTCTCACCGGGATGCGCAAAGTCCAAGAAGAGTTTTCTATGGAGCGAATGGCGGGGCGTTTTGTGAAGGTTTCTCAACGTTCGCTGCATAAACAAGTTTGACGCCCATCCCTGACTGGAGTTGATCCGTATATGAGCTTTGAATTTGTGCAGCAGCGGCGCGTCGAATTTGCCGAAACCGACATGGCCGGGATCGTTCACTTCGCCAACTTTTTTCGTTGGATGGAATCCGCCGAACACGCGTTTTTGCGCACGCTTGGATTTTCTGTACACACTGCGGCCGAGGGGCAGGCAACGGGGTGGCCAAGGCTGAAGGTTGGGTGTGAGTATCAGAAGCCGTTGCGCTTTGAGGAGTTAGTAGATGTTGTCCTGATGGTGCGGGAGGTGCGGACGCGCTCAGTGCGGTATGGCTTTGAGTTTCGCCGGGGGGAATCGCGGGAAGTCGTGGCCACGGGCGAAGCCGTCGCCGTTCATGCTGCGTTGGATCCGTCTGTGGGGCGACTGGCGGCGATGCCGATTCCAGAGGCGTTGCGCAACTTGTTAGTGGAGCGCCTGCAGGCGTAGCATCCCACTGGAAATTAAGGATTAAGCGTAATAGCGCCAGTTTAGATTCTGGAAAATATTGTCCCTGAATTCGCAATGCGCCAGGAAGGGCTCCTCAATCGCGTCACCAGAGATTTGCTCGTATAACCGAGTGAAGCGGTGCAGGTGAGTTTCCGAGCGAGAAGTGGCGTATTCGCGCGCGGTGCCGGTTTTCATAAGGAAGGCCCAATCGCTGGACTGGGCGAGGAGGAGTTCGCGTGCGGCTTGGGCAAGGGCGCGCAGGAGGAGTGGGGAGTCCGTCGAAATGTGTTTGCGAGCAATCTCCGTCATGCGGCGTGCCGCGGCGTGAAGGTGGGGGTAGATCCACGCATTGGATTCTTCCAGCCAGACTTCCCAGTAGCCTTTGTGCCCCCAACTGGAGGCCGCTGGCGCCACCATTTGGTGTGTCGCATTTTCCGCAAGATAGCGCGATGGCGTGGTGAGCTGGAAATCTGTCTGGTCGTAGGCCGCTTTGCGTAGAAAACTATTCAGCCACTCAGGTCCTTCAAACCACCAATGTCCAAATAGTTCCGCATCAAACGGACTGACCACAACCGGGGCCGTGTTCATGTGTTTACGCAACTGGGCGATTTGCGAACGGCGGGCTTCCAGAAAGTGTCCCGCGTGATGATCCGCCGCACCCAGTGCCCAATCCCTGTGGTAGAGGTCTTTGTCGCTGGTGTTGCCCGTGATCCGGTGGTACTTCAGTCCGGTAAAGCGGCGCTGTTGATCTCCCAAAAATGGGGTCAGATATTCGATGGGCAAATCGTAACCAATGTCCCTGTAAAAATCCCGGTACGCCGGATCCCCCGGATAACCTTCCTCGGCACTCCACACCTGTCGGCTCGAATCCCTATCCCTGCCGAATGCCGCCGGACCCGAGGGAGTGAAACATGGCGAATAAATGGCGTATCTGGGTCGGGGGCTACCAAACATCAGACCGTGGGAGTCGATGACGAACCAGCGCAGATTTGCCTCTTGTAGAATAGGATCCAGCGCTGGAACATAGGCGCATTCGGGCAGCCATATGCCGGCGGGGGCGCGGCCGAAGGTCTCCTGATAATGGTCGCGGCCGATGAGCACCTGCGCCCGCATCGCTTCGGGGCAGACTTCCATCAGGGGCAGAAAACCGTGCGTCGCGGCGCAGGTGATTATTTCCAGAATCCCGCGTTGGGCAAAGGAGTTAAAGGCAGAGACGAGATCCTGCTTCCAGCGGTTGTTCCAGTCGTCCTGAGCGTGTTCCAAACGGGCGAGGTAAAAGCGGGCGATCTGGTTGAGCTGGCCGTGGTGTGGGGTGCGTTCGACTTCACGGCGGGTAAGATCCACCAAGCGGTCGAGGTGGGCGCTGTAGCGCTGGATCAGCAGGGGATCCCTCAGCATGTGGCAGAGGGTTGGGGTTAGAGTGAGACTGAAGCACGCGGGGACGGAGTCTCTCACAAGGCCGTCAAGCAGACTCAGTAGCGGAATATAGGTTTCTGTAATTGCCTCATAAAGCCAGTCTTCCTCCAAAAACCGAGGATGCTCCGGGTGCCGCACATAGGGCAGGTGCGCGTGTAAAACCAGCGCTAGATAACCGTTGGGGGCCATGCGGGAGAGGAAGGGATGCGGCGCAAAAATTTTTGGCAGAGTTGTTTACTGTAACACGGTCTGCTCGGGGCGCACGGCGATGCCGCAGCTTGCAAGGTGGCGTTTGGCCTCGCCGACAGTGTGTTCTCCAAAGTGAAAAATGCTAGCAGCCAGCACGGCGTCCGCCTTCCCCACAAGCAGGACTTCGGCAAGGTGCTCCAGCTTGCCCGCCCCGCCACTGGCCACCACGGGAACCCCCACGGATTCGCTGATGCGCCGGGTAATCTCGCAGTCGAAGCCCGCCTTGGTGCCGTCTGCGTCTATCGAGTTAAGCACGATTTCCCCCGCTCCAAGTTCCCAGGCACGGACGGCCCACGCCACTGCGTCCCAGCCGGTTGCCTTGCGGCCTCCGTGGGAATGCACTTCCCAAAAATCAGGGCGCGTTTTTTTCGCGTCGATGGACACCACGATGCATTGGGAGCCGAACCGCTCGGCGCCGAGGGAGATAAGCTCTGGATTAGAAAGTGCGCTGGAGTTGATGCTGATTTTGTCGGCCCCGGCTTGAAGCATGGTGCGCATGTCCTCCACGGCGCGGATTCCGCCGCCCACGGTTAGCGGCATAAAGCATTGCGCCGCCGTGCGTTCAATTACATCAATCATGGAGTCCCGGCCGTGGGCGCTGGCTGTGATGTCGAAAAATACCATTTCGTCAGCGCCTTGGGCGTTGTAACGCAAAGCGAGTTCCACCGGATCGCCGACGTTGCGTAGCCCGCCTTCTTCAGCGCGGCCGAACTGCACGCCTCGGGTAACTTTGCCGTCATGGACGTCGAGACAGGGAATAACGCGCTTGGTGAGCATGAATGCTTGGAAAATGAGGGGCGAAGGGCCACCTTGGGGAGGAAATTCGGTTAAGATATGGTTTTCAGCCCCTTTTTCCCAGTTTCGTTGCTTTTGTCCCCCCATTTCAGGGCCAAAACGTAATTCCTCACTGAAACCTTAGTTCGAGTAGGGCCAATGCTTACTCCCCAAACGAAGACGGATATTGAAACTTATGGGCAATCCACTCGCAAACGTTCCGACTCCTTCATCAACCTCCGCTAAAAAATCCGTCCGTAAGGTCGGTAAATTCAAGGTATCCCAGCAACCTGTGCTGGAAGCCGTACTGGTTCAGGGCACTGATGGGCATGTCGCTGATGGACATTCCGATGGCGCTCATTCCAATCGGGTTGTGGAAAAGGCTTCTTCGGCCGCGGGGGCTTCCTTCTCCGGCAGCCGCCGCCCCTCAGACCACCTTGCCGTGGCCGAGCAGTCGCCTGCCTATCACGAAAACTTCGGTGCCCTGCCTGCCACTTATCACGAAGACACCCTATTTTTAACCGCCCGCGATCCTCGCTGGTTGTTTTCTTATTGGGATTTCAATTGGTCGCGGGTGGCGGAGTCTGAAATGCGGGACGGGCGGCGGGCTTACTATTTGCGCGTATTGCGGTTATCAGGAGAAGTGGAAACGTTGGTGGAAATTCATCCGGGAGCGAGAAATTGGTATGTTCCTGTGCGAGACGGCAATACATCTTACGTTGCGGAATTGGGCCACTTTGGCCGGCGTGGGGCATGGCGCTCCCTAGTGCGTTCCGGCGAAGCGCGAACTCCTGCGGATGCGCTGGCTGCGGAATCGACCAACGAGGTTTTCGCCACCGTGCCCCAGACACTTACCTTTGAGCGGCTCCAAGCGCTTGTGCAGCAACACATGGAAGGTGGAGAATCGCTTTTGGAGGCCATCGCGCGCATCACCGGCGAGGGCCACATTCATCTGCGCGCAGGGTCTCAGCCTTCCTGGACAGAGGAACAAAAGCGCTTGCTGGCAATGCTTTTAGGAGAATCCCTCATAGATGTCGTCGGTCTGGGTTCTGAGGAAATTGACCGTCTTTTGCGCCGAGCTTTACAAGAGAAGCTTCACAGTGAAGCGGCAAGCGGCCTGACCGCCCGACTCGCGGCCGCCTTTGGGCCGGCCAGTTCCAGTTTGTTCAGCCCGATGGGCGCCAGTTGGAGTGCCCAGCCCTTCGGTGTATCCCAACAGCGCGGCTTCTTCATGCATCTCAACGCCGAGATTATCTTCTATGGCGGCACCCACCCTGAGGCCTCTGTGAGCGTCAACGGCAATCCCATTAAACTCCAACCGGACGGCTCCTTTCAGTATCACTTTACGCTGCCGGATGGCGAATTTGAGATCCCCGTGGTCGCCGTTTCACCCGACGGCAAGGAGGAGCGCTCTGGGACGCTGAGTTTCCGCCGGCAAACACAACACGTAGGAGTGGTGGACGCCACGGCTCAACCAGTTCATTTGGAGCCGTTAATGGGACGGCGCCTGGCGTAGTTATCACCCTTCTGCCTGGGCTTAAGTGGATAGATAACAGGGAGAGAAGGTTGTCGGCTTGCGCAAGATTCTGGGATTTTAACCTAAGTTCCGCAGTTCAAATAGTCGTCGGCTTCATAGTCCCAAACGCATTAATGAAGTTCATGCCTCCGGCGGGGTCAGGAGGTATGAACTTGCGCACTTGCAATGTCCTCGGATGGATAGCAGATTGTGATCCCTAAAAAGCCACTGGTTGGTGCGTTGTTTTCCGTTCAACGCCAGCGGGTGGCCTGAAGCGAATCCCCCCCGCTGTGAGTACGCCATTATTCTCTTCCGCACTGAGCCGGCGCTCTTTTATCACCGCCTCAACCACGGCTTGTTTCGGGTTGCCTTTTGGAAAGGCTGCCTTTGGAGCTCAATCTGAGCCGGCACGGCGCAAGCCCGCCAAGTCGACAATCCTCTTTTTCCTATGTGGAGGGGCATCCCACATAGACATGTGGGACATGAAGCCCGACGCCCCAATTGAGTTCAGAGGCGAGTTTTCGCCCATAGCAACTTCCTCACCGGATATTCAGATTTGTGAGCATTTACCGATGCTTGCCAAACAGGCACATCACTTTTCGATGGTGCACGGAGTGACCGACTACGGCCGCGCCACGGGGGATCATCATGCGGGTTATTATTACAATCTCACAGGACACCCACCCGACGACACTTTCCGCACGCAGGGCAATGACCGGCGTCCACTTCCCACAGACTGGCCACACATGGGGTGTGTGGTGGGGACCAAGCGCCAGGGCAATGGCAAGTTGCCAGATGTGATTTCGCTGCCACACAAGCCCAGCAAATTGCCCTTCACCCGCCCAGGCCAGTTTGCGGGGCGCATCGGAATGGAATTTGATCCCTTTTTCCTCAATGGCAGCGTGGAACAACCCTTGGACTTCAATGCGCCCACGCTCACGCTGAGCGCCGGGTCCAGCCCTGAGCGCGTGCATGAGCGGCGAGCACTGCTGGAGACGCTTTCCAATATGCGTCGCGAATTGGATCACGACGAGAATGTACGCAACTATTCTCGCCAACAGCAGCGCGCGTTTCAGTTGCTTTCTGCGAGTGGAACGGCTGGCGCTTTTGATATTAAAACTGAATCTGCCAGCACCTTAGCGAGATACGGGGGCACCGTGAATGGAACAAGCCTGCTGATGGCCAGAAGATTGGTGGAGGCGGGAGTGCCTTTCATTACTGTTTTTTGGAAGGAAAACGAGGCGATTGCCTCCCGTTGCAAAAGTGCCGGTGGTTGGGATACCCACGGCTCAAACTTCGCCTGCTTGCGGGAGTATTTGCTGCCCGAATTCGATCGCAGTCTTTCCGCTTTACTCGAGGATCTTCACCAACGCGGCTTGCTGGAGGAAACCCTTGTGCTGGTGACCAGCGAGATGGGGCGCAAACCCCAGGTTGGCGATCCGCGCTCGGGAGGTCGTTCCGGCGCGGGGCGAGATCACTGGACCTCGTGCATGAGTGTGTTGATGGCCGGTGGAGGAGTGCAAGGCGGTCGCACCCACGGGCGCACGGATAAGCACGCGGCGTATCCGGCGGAAAAGCCGGTTGGTCCCGAGGACATCACCAAGTCCGTGTACCATGCGATGGGGATCGATGATTTGAATGCCGTTGATCTACTCGGCAGGCCCTATAATCTACTCGAGGAAGGGCGCACCCTCAGCGACCTCTTTATTTAATTCGTCTCGCAGGCCCTGAGCATTTTCCTCGCAATCCTCGCGTTGCCGCCAACAGAGCCAGTGCGACGCCCAACACAAATCAACGTTAGACCACCTGTGAAAGGGGACGTGCATCATCCGTTCGACGGGAGCCCGGCGGCAACCATGCAAGAGATTCTTCTCCATTTGAAAGTAGGCCAACCATGAAGCGCTGCTTTGTCGTCACGGCCTTGCTGCTCGCTCACTCCTTCGCGCAGGAAACCAAGCCCACTATTTCAGGCATCTGGCTGATGGGGCAATCTTTGTGTGATGGCTCGGAGTCGCTTCCCGTTGTCACCACAGCGGACACCGGTTGGGGCAACTACAGCTTCATGCGCGGGGTTCGCACCTGGCTTCCAAACGAAAACGCATCAACACCGGAGAAGCGAGCGGCGGAGTTGTTCACACTGGTGCCATTGAGGGCTCAGGTGAATGGCGGGCTGGGCGAGACGGTGGCGAATGGTTTGGCGGATCATCTCAAGGCGGCGCTCGTCGATTTCGACAAAGTTCGCGCGGCGCAGGACGGGCCGCGTTTTCTCGTTGCTTGTGCCGGCCAAGGCGGTCGCCAGATTCAAGAACTCTCGAGTGCGGATCTTTCAACTGATGAACGCACGCCAGCGTCGCGTCGCAATGGCGGCGGTTATTACCGCACAAGCCTGGATGACGCGCGCCGCGCGATGCGTGCGGGCTTTCGCATCGAGGCGCTCTATTGGATGCAGGGCGAGGGAAACGGTGGAGCGAGGGGAGGTATCGTCCCTGCGCGTTGGGATGCGGAGCTGCCACGTGCGGAAGGACTCGCGTGGTATCGCGATCAACTCATGGCGTATCGCAAGCAGTGGTCGGCTGATCTTTGCGCGATCACGGGCCAGCGCGGCGAGTTGCCGATGTTCACCTATCAATCGCTCGGTCCCGCCGGCGCTGCACAACTCATGGCAGCAAACGCGGATTCGTGCATCTATCTTGTAGGGCCGCACTATGCGGTGCCGAGTGCGATCAACAGCCGCGTCACTGCCGAGCGCCACGGCGATGCGATCCATCTCGCCGCCGATGGCGAGCGCTGGTGGGGCGAGCAGGTGGGCAAAGTGATGCATCGCGTTCTGCATCTGCATCAGGCATGGCAGCCGCTGCGACCGCGTCATGCAAAGCTCGATGCTGGGAGAGATGGTGTCGTGATTGAATTCACCGTGCCATGTCCACCGCTGTCGATCGATACAAGCTCCCTTGCACGACAGGAGATCGCCACCGAAGGCGGCTTCACCTCGCTCGCTGGCTTCCAAGTACGCGGTAACGATGGAAGGACTCTCTCGCTCACCGCTGTCGAGGTCATCGCACCGACGCAGCTGCGCATCCGTTTTGGCAAACCATTGCCTATGGGTGAAAAATGCCGCGTGAACTACGGTCATCCATTTGCTGCCGCGCTCGGCAATATTGCTGAGTTACGCAGCGGACCGGAGAAAACAGAGGAGATTGTTTTGGCGGCTCGGTTTGCCGATCCACTCAAACCGCTCAGCAATGAAGGTGCGTTCTTCGTCACGAACATCACTGGAGCCAACACGCGAGTTCCCGTGCGGGCCGTGAGCGAGCAAAACGGCGTCACCGTGCTGGGCTACGATCCGCGCGAGTTGCGTAACGGTACTCGCTTCGAGGTGGGGCAGTCCGTGGTCGCGCAGCGGCCCTTTAGCTACGGGAATGTGCGCGACTCGGATCCCGAGCGATCCGTTTACACCTTCACAGACGCCAGCTACGGCACACGTGTCGGCCAGCCATATCCGTTGTGGAATTGGTGCGTGTTGTTCTCCGACTTCGACGTCGATGCGCCCTGAGCCGATTTCTAAACGCTGGAGCTTGTGCCCAAAAGTGTCCTAAAAATTACTCCGCGCCCGCGCGTGAGATTTTGTAAGTTGTTTGTGCTCGGCACGGGTTCAATGTTGATTGGCTAGGATTTCCAGCGAGAGCACACAATAGCAAGTGGCCAGCACGGGATCCTTTTCCATCCAGCGGCCAGTTTCGTTGGCCCAGGAACCATCGCCCTTTTGGAGATCGAGAATTTTCCTGGCAAGGACCGGGGCCCACGCCACTTTTTTCCCGTCGGCGAGTTGCAGTTGGGAGATGCCGGCCGCACTGAGGCCCTTACTCATTAGGTGGTAATAATAGTAGAGACCGGCCTGCCCCAAGCCGGGGTTTTCTTCGACGGTATAGCTTTTGGTGAGCCATTCCACGGCCGCGACGACTCTGGAATCGTCTTTTTTGAGGTCGGCAAAAATAAAGCTCAGCAGTCCAGCATAGCTCATACTGCCATAGCTGCGCAGGGCTCGCGGCCCCTCGGAAGGATCCGCGTTGCTAAAGCCTGGGTAATAAACAAAGCCACCTTTGTCCGCCTCGGTCGCACTGGACTTGGGATTGGTGGCGGGAAGATTTTGGGTCCGGCTGATGAACTCAATGGCTGCGCTCCAATCCAGATCATCTTTTGCGATGGCCTCGGCGGTGGGATGCGCCGCTTGATAAGTGCGCAGCGCCTCCAGTGAAACAAGGGTGTTATCGAGGTCGGGGTGTTGACGCTTCGGACTGACTCCATTGGGACCGTAGCCGATTCCACCATTGAGCGATTCGTTGAGCATTCCCTTGGCTTGTTGGCCAATGATGAATGCGCGGGCTTTTGTCACAAGCGCTTCGTCTTGGGGAAGGCCCGCGTAGAGCAACGCCACAAGCGAGAGCGCGGTGTTGTAGTTGGAAAGGCCACGTACATAGATGCCGCCGTCGGCCTGAGCGTTGGAGCGAATAAAGTTGTATCCGCGCTGGAGGAATTCCTGTTTGCCCGCCCGATACGCGCCCTGTGGATCTTGGTGAAAGGCCATCAAGGGGAGGGCCGTGAGGGCGGGGTGCTCATCGTTGGACCAGTGCCCTTCAGGTTTCTGTTGGGCTTTGAGGTACGCCAGCCCCCGGGTGATGCCTAACTGTACCTCGTTTTGAAAGGAGATGTTTTCGGTGCGCGCCGGCACACTTTGCGCGGAAACAATGGGCGTTGAGCAGAGTGCTCCAACGGCCAGAAGTAGAGAGGATATTTTCATGTCTATTTTACGGGCTGGGACTGGAGAGGGATATGGTGAGTTCGACAATACTACCTTTCTGGGCAACCGCTTCTTTGCGGACGAACCACACCTTATCATTGGTGTTTCCGCTTCGAGGATTATTGATTAGCGCGGAGGAATTGAGGACTACGGCGGCCAGATTGCCCTCGGCTTGGGCTAGAAACGTGGAGCCAACAAGCATGGAGCCTGAGTAGATCCATGGGCCGCGTTCCATGGCCTTATGGGTATCCGAATTAAACAACCAGTCTTCGATGTGAGCGGTGTTTTCTTGGTCGGCCTGGCGCCATTTAACGGTGATTTGAATAAGATCCCCCCGTGGGGTGGGTGCATTTTTGAGGGATTCCGCATCAATATGAGCTGGGACAGGCGGTCGCCCCGTCGGTGAGGTTGTTCTGGGAGCTCCTTTGGCTCCAAGCAAAAGCATGGCGAAATGGATGTCGCTCGCATGAACGTCCGTGCACAGAAGACTCTCATGGGCAGATCCATGCGGCGCCACCAGCAGGTATTCGACTTGGCCATCATCCATGTTGACCGTGGCCGGAAATGAGAGGCTGCGGGCGCCTTTGTCCAAGCGCATTTTGCCCAACTGGTAGACCCCTGGGCTGATTTTCACCATAGCCGGCGGGCGCTCTGTTTCTTTGATTTCTTCAGCTTGGATTGCGAGCACAAACAGTAAGAAACCGAGTGCAGCAAGACCGGTTTGAAGTAAGCTCGCGGGACTGCGGAACAAGGGAGACTGCTTTTTTGACATCTGGGCGGCAGGTGGGGAAGGAAGGCGAGCGCTAAGAAAGGCTATTACTTCGGTCCAGTGAGTGCGGCGGGATTTGTGAAAACTCCTCTATGAGACACACCGTTTGCTAACAGCGATGGAACAAAAGGAAATGTCAGTATTTCGCTCAACTCTGACAATACGTCGCGCTGGTGAGCAGTCCAACGCTTTTGCCTTTGAGCGGCGCCGGCATGAGGGCCTCCTTGGACACTTCGAGGAATGCAAACAATCTCACTTCTAATGTAATTTAGCGTGGGCATGGTGGAAGATTTGCCTACTTTGAATTTCGAACATTCGTCAGACTCGGATGTCTCACTTGATAGATTCCATTTTGCTGCTCAACTTTCTCGAAAGTTAGTCTCATCCGCTTTCCTTCGCTTTCACCCGATCCACTCCCGCATGTCGTCACCACAGGAACTCACCGAACAAATTAGCCTCGCCAGTCATTGGGTTGGGCCTCTGCAGAACGAAATTGCACGCGTGGTCGTCGGCCAGAAGAGCTTGATTGAGGGCCTCTTAGTCGGCCTGCTTACCAACGGGCACATTCTTTTAGAAGGCGTTCCAGGGCTGGCAAAGACACTGACCGTTAAAACCTTAGCGCAGGCAATTCATACTGGCTTCCAGCGCATCCAGTTCACCCCCGACCTGCTCCCCGCCGACCTTATCGGCACGCTGATCTACAACCCGCGCACAGGGGAGTTTACCACCAAGCAGGGGCCGCTTTTCTCCAACCTGATTTTGGCCGACGAAATCAACCGCGCTCCCGCCAAGGTGCAAAGTGCATTGCTGGAGGCCATGCAAGAGCGACAGGTCACCATCGGCGACCAGACTTACAAGCTCGCCGACCCGTTTCTAGTACTGGCCACCCAGAACCCCCTCGAACAAGAAGGCACCTACTCCCTGCCAGAAGCGCAGCTGGACCGTTTCATGCTCAAACTGAAAGTGGGGTATCCTTCCCGGGTTGAGGAACGCCAAATTCTGGATTTGATGGGCACCTCCAACCCCAATATGGAAGTGCAGCGCATCCTGGATCCCAAAGATATTTTGCACGCGCGCACTCTGGTAAACCTCGTATTCGTCGATGATCGAGTGAAGGATTACATCGTTAACCTCGTGTTCGCCACGCGTGAACCCAACAGTTACGGCATCAAGGGCCTCGACGGCATGTTGCGCTATGGCGCCTCCCCGCGCGCGACCATTGCCCTCACCCTGGCCGCCAAAGCGCGCGCCTTTCTCGCCGGACGCGGCTTTGTGACGCCGCATGACGTTAAATCCGTGGCCTCAGACGTGCTGCGGCATCGATTGCTCATCAGCTACGAGGCCGAGGCCGAAGAGATCACCAGCGAAACAATCGTAGCCAAACTGCTGCAGCATCTTCCCGTGCCCTAACGGCTCCTAAGCCTCTGCTCCGCACTGGTCATGGAAGACACCAAAGAAATACTGCGCAAGATACGCCGCTTGGAACTCCGCACGAGAGCGCGCGTGGAGGCCGCCTTTTCGGGCCATTACCGCAGCGTGTTCAAAGGCCGCGGGATGAACTTCGAGGAAGTTCGCGAGTATCAACCCGGTGATGAAGTGCGCTCGATTGAATGGAACGTGACCGCGCGCTTGGGGGAAGTTCGAGGCGAGGCGTATGTAAAGAAATTCACCGAGGAACGTGAATTATCCGTGATGCTGATGGTGGACATCAGCCGTTCGGGGGATTTTGGCAGTATCCAGCGCAGCAAGCGGGAGCTTGCAGCGGAGGTCGCATGCGTGCTCGCGTTTAGTGCGATTCGCAACAACGACCGCGTCGGACTGCTGCTTTTTTCAGATCACGTCGAGTTCTACTTACCGCCCCAGAGGGGACGGCGGCATGCGCTGCGGGCGGTGCGGGAGATTCTGTTTTTCGAGGCAAAGGGGAAAGGAACGCATGTGGCCGGAGCGCTGGAGCGGATTAACCGGCTGCTACACCGGCGCAGCGTGGTATTTCTCTTCAGCGACTTTCAGACGCCCGCTTTTAGCAAGGAGTTGGGCATTACAGCGAGGCGGCATGATTTGGTGGCAATGCCGTTGAGCGATCCGCGCGAAGAGACCCTGCCGGACATCGGCACGGTGCGCTTGGAGGATCCCGAAACCGGAGAAGTGCTGGAAGTGGCCACAGGAGATCGCGGCGTACGCAACGCATTTGAAGCGGCGGTGAAAGCGAGGGGCGAGGCCCTGTCCACGGAATTGCGCAAGGCGGGAGTGGATCGGGTGAGCTTGCACACGGATCGTGACTGGTTGCCGGCCTTGCAGAACTTTTTCAAATCCCGGGAGCGCCGCGCTGGAATTGCGCTATGATACGGGTGCCCCTCCTTTTTCCCTTTGCTCAAATGCCTGCCACGACTGCCCCAGCCTTAGGTGCGCCGCCTGCCGGGGCGCTGCCCGGTGCTTTGCCCGGTGCTTTGCCCGGTGCTTTGCCCGGTGGCGGGCAGGAGTTGCGCGACATTATACCGCCGATGGACGTGCCCTTTTGGACTCCGGCGAACATTACGCTGGCCGTCTGCATTTCAATTTTGGTGATCGCCGTTATCGCTTTTGCCGCTTGGCGCTGGCACAAGCGCGTCCGGCCCCTCCCGCCGCCTCCAGATCCACGGCGGGTTGCATTGGAAGCGCTGCAACGTCTTTCCGGAGCCGAGGGCGAAGCGCTCAGCCCCTTAGAATTCGTGGTGGCGGTGGCCGAAATCCTGCGGCGCTTCCTCGAAGCAAGACACGAAATGCCCGCCTCGCGCCAGACCACCGAAGAATTTTTGGACAATTTAGAGCGTTCCAATCAGTTTACCGTAGTCGTGCAAGAGCAGTTGCGCCGGTTTCTGGGGCGTTGCGACGCGGTGAAGTTTGCGGCGGTTCATGCTGATGCGGAGGTGCGCAATGGTCTGGTTTTTGAGACTGTCAAACTGGTGAAGGAGGACTTGGCATGACGGTGGGCAAACTAGTTTGGGAGGCACCGTTGGCCTTTGGACTGCTCGGACTACTGCCGCTGCTCGCGTGGCGCTTGGGCGGTACCGGCGCAGTGGCCACCGTGCGCTTTCCCGGTGTGTCGCTGCTGCGCCAGATCGGCCAACCGGTGCGCGCGGCTTCCGGGCGGTTCCGGGCGGCGCTGCTTTTATTGGGTTGGACGGCGCTGGTGGTCGCGCTGGCACGGCCGCAACTGGCGAAGGATTTGGAAATCGTCAAGGCCAGCGGCATCGACATCCTGATCTGCTTGGATGTGTCCCGCTCCATGCTCGCAGAGGACTTCACTATCGGCGGCCAGCGAGCGAGTCGCATCGACGCAGTCAAGCAGGTCACCGAGCAGTTTTTGGAAGGACGTCCCAACGACCGCATCGGTATCATCGCCTTTGCCGGGCGGCCCTACTTGGTGAGTCCGCTGACGCTGAACCACGATTGGTTGAAGGAAAACCTCAAACGCATCCGCATTGGCATGGTCGAGGACGGCACGGCCATCGGCTCGGCTCTGGCCTCTGCCACCCGGCGCTTGGGCGACAAATCCGATGCGCACACCCGCATCATTGTACTGCTCACCGACGGCGACAACAACGCCGGACAAATCTCGCCCAACACCGCGGCGGAGGCCGCCAAGGCGTTGGGAATCAAAATCTACGCCATTTGCGCGGGCACTCAAGGCTACGTGCCAATTCCGGTAAAAGACATGTTCGGCAACACTGTCTACCAGCAGGTCCTTGTGAGCGTGGACGAAAACCAGAGCAAGCGCGTCGCTGAAATCGGCGGCGGCAAGTTCTACCGCGCTACGGATTCCTCGGCGCTGAAGAGTATTTTTGAGGACATTGACAAGTTGGAAAAAGTGCCGGTGGAAGCGCAGCGTTCGAGGCAGTTGCGCGAATTGTTCCTGTGGCCGCTCAGTTTCGGCATCGCCTGCGTCGCGAGCGCACTTTTGTGGGCCTTCACTTTGGGGAGGAAACTGCCATGAAATTTGGAAATATAAACGCGCTTTGGGCCCTGCTGCTGGTGCCCGCTTTGGGTGCACTCTGGATGGCCGCCGGCCGCCGTGCGCGAAATCTTGTACAACAACTCGTGGCAGCGCGCCTGCAACCATTGCTCGTGGACGCCCCCGCCGCCCGACTGCCACGGCTGCTGCTGCTGCTTGCCGGATTGGCCTTGGGCGTCGCAGCCCTCGCCCGTCCGCAGTGGGGTGAAGTTACCTCCGAGACCAAGGGGCGCGGACGGGATGTGCTCATCCTGGTGGATGTTTCAAAATCGATGCTCGCCAATGATCTACCCCCTTCCCGCCTCCAGCGCGCCAAACTCGCCGCCGAGGATCTCGTCCGCCAACTGGGCGGCGATCGCATCGGCATAATTGCTTTTGCCGGCACCGCCTTCCTCCAAGCTCCCATCACCGCTGACCACGCCGCTGTACTCACCGCTATTCAGGAACTGGATCCGGAAATCATCCCGCAACCCGGCACTAACATTTGCGCGGCTCTCCAGTGCGCGGACGAAGCATTTGATCGCACCGAAGGCGGCCAACGGGCCTTGGTGCTCATCAGTGACGGCGAGGAATTGGAAGCCGACGCGGTGGCTTTGGCGAAGGAGTTGTCCGCAAAAATGCGCATTTTCACCCTCGGCGTCGGCAGCCCGGAAGGCTCCATCTTGATGATTCCCTCTCCAAAGGGCGGCATGGAATACATTCGTGACGGAAACGGGAACCCAGTTTTATCGAAATTAGACGAATCTCGGTTGGAGGAAATCGCAAGTGCCGGGGGCGGATTTTACTCGCGCCTGATGGCTGGTCCGGCAGAAGTGCGCCACATTGCGGAGGAAGGAATCGGGGTAATGGAGGAGCACGAAGTATCCGTGGAAGTACGCACCCACGCGCTGGAGCGCTTTCAGTGGCCGTTGGGCGGCGCGCTTATGTGTTTGGCGCTGGGAGTGGTTTGGGGCGAAAGGTCCCGGCGCCGGGTGGGCGCTGCGCTGGCGCTTTTGTTAATTTGGCAGGGAAGCGAGCCGACAGCGCGAGCGACAACGGAAGGTCGACACCTTTACGATGCAGGTAATTTTCCGGGAGCGCAGCAGGCGTTTACTCAGGAATTAGGCTCCGCCCCGAACTCACCAGAACGCGCCTTCAATCTCGGCACGGCAGCTTACAAAAACAAAAAGTGGCCCGAGGCTATTGAAGCTTTCGGCAGGGCTTTAAACACGAAAAACGCCGAACTCCGCAAACGTGCGGAGTACAACTTGGCGAATACGCTGGTGCAGCAGGCCCGCCAAGGACGCCGCGGGCAGGACAATAAAACGCTGGAACAGGCTATGGCCCATTACGACGAGGCGCTCAAACGCGACGGCAAGTTTGAGGACGCCCAGTTCAACCACGACTTTGTCAAACGGCTGCTGGAGGAAAAGCCCCCGGAACAGAAACAGAAAAACGACAAAGACGGCAAAGATAAGAAGGAGAAAAAGGAAGGCGACCAAAAGGATAAGCAGGACGGGGGTTCTCCGGAAAAAGGCGAAAAAGATGGCGACAAGGATGGCGAAAAGCAGGACGGAGAGGAGGGCAAGGACGGTAAATCCGGCGAACAATCCAAGCAGTCAGAGAAAGGTGAGCAGGGCAAGAAGCCTGAAAAAGACGGACAGGAAACCGCCCAAAACGGAAAAACGCCACAACCCGTGGAAGAAAAACCCGGGGAGCAGAAAGATCGCGGCGAACTCAAGGACTCTCCCACCGTGGATAAACCGGACAAACCAGAGAAGCTCGACCCCGAGGCCGCGGCATTACAGGCCGGAAACGCCGCAATGACCCGCGAGCAAGCGGCTGCTTTGGTTGAATCGTTGCGTAGCGAAGACCGGCGAGTACAGGTGTGGGCTCCCAACAAGTCGGAACAGAAAAAGGAAGGGAGCGCGGCAAAAACATGGTAACAAAAGGCTGGCCGCCAGTTAATTTTCCCGCCGGGTTTTCCCCTTTGGCCAAAAGCGGCACGGGCTGGTCGGCGTGTTGGCTCACGGCCATACTCCTGTTGCTGCTCGTTTACCCGCGCCACAGCTTGTGGAGCGCCGAAATTTCGGTGAGCGCCTCGTTGCAACCGGCAACGACGAACGTCGGTGAACCCGTCCAGCTGCATGTCACCATCAACGGCTCTCAGCGGGTGGCCGAGATTCCCTCGGTGCGCATCGAGGGCGCTCAAGTGCAATATATCGGCCAAGCCACACAGATGCGCTTGGTGAACACGGAGCTTTCCGTGTCCCTGACTCATCGGTATCTGGTGAGTCCCGGTCGCGTGGGTGAATTGGAGGTGCCGTCGGTGGAGGTCACCGTGGACGGGCGTAAGTACCAGACCGAACCTGTGAAGTTGAAGGTGCTGGATGCTGGACAGGAACCCGGAGCTGCGCCCCAAGCAATGCCGTTTGCGGAAATCCAACTGCCCAGACACTTTGCCTACGTGGGAGAAGCCGTGCCGGTGGATGTGCGCCTCGGCGTGCCCTCCGATACCCGGTGGCGCATCGAACGGATGCCCGAGTTTGAAACCGACGCCTTCACCAAAACGGCCTTCCAGCAACCCCAGCAGCGCCAAGAAAACCGACAGGGCCGCGACTTCGACGTTTGCAGTTTCCGCACGGTAATGACGGCCATCAAAAGCGGCAAAGTCCCCCTCGGCCCCCTGACGTTCAACATCCAGATGGCCGCCCCGAAGAAGCGCAATAATAATGCGGCAAATCCCTTGGGGGCGATTCTCGATGGCTTCCCCTTCGACAATCAACCCGCCGCCTTCCAGCAGCGCAGCGTCGTGCTCGCCGAGCAGCGAGTTGATATCCGAGAGCTTCCACCCGAGGGCAAGCCCGCCTCTTTCCGAGGGGCCGTCGGGCGCTTTCATTTTAATGTCACCCCCAGCCAATCCAAGGTCAAAGCCGGCGAGCCATTAACCCTGACCCTCCAGATTGAAGGTGAGGGCAACTTCGGCCGAATCGAGGACCCTCCCATGCTGCAGGCTGACGGCTGGCGGGTGTATCCCGCAGAGGTGAGTTTTGTTAAAAGCGAGGAATCAGGCTTTCGGGGCACGAAAACGTTCCGAATCGCCATGGTTTCGGAGCAGGCTCAGACTGAAACGCCCAAGTTTGAGTTTGCGTCTTTCGATCCGGAAACAGGCAAGTACCAGGTGCAAACCAGCGTCGCGAACCCGCTGCTGGTCGAAGGGGGGAAACGCCCTGAGCCAGAAAAAGTACCGGAACCCAAGCCCGCCCCGCCTCCGCCCAAACCCGCCCCCAAGCCGGTGGAAAAACCGGTGCTTTCAGAAGACTTTTCGCCCACAAAACAAGAGCCCCCGTTCTGGCGTTCGCCCGCATGGTTTTGGGGTCTCCAAGGCATGCTAGCCCTCTCGCTTTTGAGCGGGGCCACCGCTTTGTATGTACGCAGTGTTAGGGCAAAGCAGGGGCCGGGCCGGGCACTTCAGCAGCTCGCGCGCAAGCTCCAAGACGAACTCGCGCGTCAAACGGACAAGGCACCTTTTCTCCAACAGGCCGTTCGCATCGCCCAGTTGCAGGCGGCAGCTCGGGCCGGACAGCCGGAAGCCGCCATTGACGCAGAGGACGTCATCAAGGCGCTCTTGCTTTCGGCAGCCCAAGCCGACGAGGTCCGCTGGCTGTTTGAAGCGGACGCCGCTGCCCGTTTCAGTGGTACACACTCCACAAACCCCATAAAGGAGAACGACCGCCTCCGGGTACAAGAGACTTTGAAATTCCTCGCATGAGCCCCTTTTCCCCACGGCATTTCATGCGTGAAATTCTCGCACTGCTTCTGGTGTGCCTGCTCGGGACAGCCGGCGCCGGCGCCTCCGAATTTGAGGATGCCAACCGTTTGTTCCATGAAGGCAAATTTGCGGACGCCGAACGGGCCTACAACCGCTCCTTGGCCAAGGACGGCGATTCGGCTGCAACCCATCACAATCTCGGCAAAGTACGCGAAGCCCTCGCTGATCCTGCGGGCGCCATGTTGGAATGGGAAAGGGCGCTGCGTTTGGACCCCAGCCACAGTCCAGCCCAAGAAGCCCTTCAAATAGCCAGAAACAATTTCGGCTCCAAAGTTGAGGCGATACCCTGGTGGCTGAGGCTGCAACCCGCTTTCACCCGCAACCGGGAACGCTGGCTGCTCGCACTTTGCGCTTGGACCGCGGCCTTCGCCAGTTTCGCCGCCCTATTCCAACCGCGATCCCGCCACTTCTCCACAGGGGTGGCTCTTCTCGCAGTCCTCGCCACATGCTGGAGCGGGGCCTGGCTTTGGCGCGCCCTTCAAGAAACAAACGTCGCCCTAATACGAGACCGCTCCGTGGCCCTGCGCTCCGCTCCGGCAGATCCCGCCCGCACCCTTGACACCCTTCCCCTTGGAAGCCGGGTTTGCATTCTCGACGCCAGCGGCGGCTGGAGCCGGGTCAAGATCGCCGCTGGCGAAACCGGCTGGATTCCCATGCAAAGTTTGGAGCGCATCTCCCCAGCGCAACAGCGCTAAAGCCCCTGCGGAGGTCGCTGCCTCAACTCCGCTTGCGGCCTGTGGCCAACACCGTTTGGAACAACGGATTCTGGTCGTCGCGGGAAACCACTTCCGCACGCGCTTCCTCGAAGCCTGCCTCCTCCAGCATCCCCACCAATTCCGCCTCCGTAAAACCCAACCAAATATCCGCGTACAACTCCCTCGCCTGTTCGAACTGGTGCGCCAACAAATCCAGGATCACCACCTGCCCGCCCGGGCGCAAAATCCCGCACGCTCCCCGCAGCGCCCGCACCGGACTCCCTGCATGATGCAGCGCTTGTGACAACATCGCCAAGTCCACGCTTCCCGGTTCAATCGGAGGGGCTTCTAAGTCTCCAAGCCGGTATTCCAAATTCGTGATCCCGTTCTCCTTAGCCAGACTCGAGCCGTATTCCACCATCTTCTCGGAATTATCCACCGCAATGACCCGGAGCGCTTTGCCCGCCATCAACTGGGACAAATGCCCCTCCCCTGCACCCAAGTCCGCAATCACCATCGGAGGCACCAACGTAAACAACATCCGCGCCACGCCTTGCCACGTGCGCCCGGGGCAGTACGTCCGGCCAAAGCGCCCCGCCATACGATTGAAATATTCCCGGCTAAGATCCGCCCTTTTGCGGCGCAACACCTCAAGCCCCCGCGTATCGGCCTTCACCTCGACTACCTCTGCGGCAGCCGCCGTCAGCACCGTTCCGACTTCCACAGCGAATCCTTCCGCGTTGATAGTATAATAAATGTTCTTCCCAGCACGCCGGTCTGAAACCAGCTGCGCCGCCCGCAACTGAGCCAGATGAGAGGAAATACGGGACTGCCCCAACCCGAGGATTTCTTGGAGCTCAGCCACGGAGAGTTCCTCCTGTTGCAACAAGAGGAGAAGGCGCAGGCGGGTATCGTCGGCGAGCAGTCGGAGCGATTTGAGGATTGACGCCATGCCCCGATTTATACATCATCCCATCATGATGCGTCAATGTATCCTGTGTTGACCCAAAAACCGCCCATTGCCAAATATTTGCACTAGCTTCAGCAACCCATTTAACCCATGTCTCGCTCTTACATCTTTTCTTCCGAATCCGTCGGCGAAGGTCATCCCGACAAAGTTTGCGATACCATTTCTGACGCCATTCTCGACGCCTGCCTAGCGGTGGATCCCAACAGTCGTGTGGCTTGCGAAGTCTACGCCAAGAGCAATGTGGTGGTTGTCGGCGGCGAAATCACGACCTCGGCAAAGCCCGACTACACCTCCTTGGTGCGTGAGAGCATCCGCGAAATCGGCTACACCCACGATGACGACGTGTTCCACGCCGACAAAGTTTTCGTGATGAACATCATCACCGCCCAGTCCCCAGATATCGCGCAAGGCGTCGACGCGCGCGCTGCTGACGGCAAGGATACCGCGGAACAGGGCGCTGGCGATCAGGGGCTCATGTTTGGCTTCGCCTGCAACGAGACCCCCGAGCTCATGCCAGCACCCGTCATGTTTGCCCACCGCCTCGGTCGCGCCTTGACCCACAAGCGTAAGAGCCGCGCCGTGGATTGGCTACGGCCCGACGCCAAAACGCAGGTGTCTGTCATTTACGAAGGCCACAAAATCATTGGCATCTCCAACGTGGTCATCTCGACTCAGCACGCCGAATCGGTTTCCCACGAAACCATCCGCTCCTTTTTGATCGAAGAAGTCATCCGCAAAGAAATTCCAGCCGAACTGTTGCGCCCAGAAACGCAATTTCTGATCAACCCAACGGGCCGCTTCGTGGTCGGCGGGCCTCAGGGCGACACGGGGTTAACCGGCCGCAAAATCATCGTCGATTCTTACGGCGGCATGGGCCGGCATGGCGGCGGCGCGTTTTCGGGCAAGGACCCATCGAAAGTGGACCGCTCGGCGGCGTACATGGGTCGTTACGTGGCTAAGAACGTGGTGGCGGCCGGCTTGGCGGACCGCTGCGAAGTACAGTTTGCGTACGCCATCGGCCATCCAGAACCGGTAAGCATCCACGTGAGCACCTTCGGCACCAACCACGTGGACGAAGAGCGCATCGAACGCGCGGTTTCCGAGGTGTTCTCCTTCAGACCGGCGGAAATCGTCCGTCAACTCAACCTGCTGCGACCCATCTACTCGAAAACTACTAATTACGGCCATTTCGGCAAGGACGATCCCGATATCACTTGGGAACGCACCGACCGCATCGAGGCGCTTAAAGCCGCCATCTAATCTCAACTTCAACTTCAGCCACCATCATATAACCATTATGTTGACCCAAAACCTACCCACGTCTGACTTCAAAGTCCGCGACCTCTCGCTTGCCGAATGGGGCCGCAAGGAAATCACCATCGCAGAAAAAGAAATGCCCGGACTCATGTCCATCCGGGAAAAGTACGCACCGCTAAAGCCCCTGGCTGGCGTGCGTATTACCGGTTCTTTGCACATGACCATCCAGACGGCCGTCTTGATTGAGACGCTGGTGGACCTTGGCGCTCTGGTGCGCTGGGCAAGCTGCAACATTTTCTCCACCCAAGACCACGCCGCCGCCGCCATTGCCGCTGCGGGCGTCCCTGTCTTTGCGTGGAAGGGCGAATCCCTCGAAGAATACTGGTGGTGCACGCGTCAGGCGATCACCTTCGCCAACGGTCAAGGGCCTGAAATGGTCGTGGACGACGGCGGCGACGTCACCTTGCTCATCCACAAAGGGTACGAGTTGGAAAACGGTGATGAATGGGTACACAGCGCCTCGTCCAACACGGAAGAACAGGTCATCAAAGATCTGCTCATCGACATGCACCGCGAAAACCCGCTGCACTGGCACGGAGTAGTCAAGGCATGGCGCGGCGTTTCGGAAGAGACCACCACGGGAGTGCACCGTCTCTACAAACTGCAGGAACAAAGCAGACTGCTGGTTCCGGCGTTCAACGTGAACGATTCCGTCACAAAGTCGAAGTTCGACAACCTCTACGGCTGCCGCCACTCGCTGGTGGACGGCCTCAACCGCGCCATCGATGTGATGATTTCCGGCAAGGTAGCCGTCATCTGTGGCTACGGCGACGTCGGCAAAGGTTCGGCACAGTCGCTGCGCGGGCAGGGGGCGCGGGTGATTGTGACGGAAGTCGATCCGATCAACGCGCTACAGGCAGCGATGGAAGGGTATGAAGTCACCACCATCGAAGAAACGCTGGGCCGGGGTGACATTTACATTACCACCACAGGCAACGTAGACGTCATCACTCTGGAACACATGAAGGCGATGAAGGACCAGGCGATCGTCGCCAACATCGGCCATTTCGACAACGAAATCCAGGTGGACCTCCTCAACGAAGCTCCCGGAGTGCAGCGCATCAACATCAAGCCACAGGTGGACAAATACCGGTTCCCGAGTGGGAACGAGATTTTCATGCTAGCGGAAGGCCGTCTGGTAAACTTGGGTTGCGCCACAGGCCACCCCAGCTTCGTGATGTCCGCGAGTTTCTCCAACCAGGTCCTCGCGCAGATCGACCTCTGGAAGAACCGCGATTTGTACAAGCCAGCCGTGTACGTGCTGCCCAAAAAGTTGGACGAAGAAGTCGCACGTCTGCACTTGGACAAGATCGGGGTGAAGCTTACCACCCTCACGCCCAAGCAGTCAGAGTACCTCGGCGTCTCCCCCGAAGGTCCGTACAAACCGGAACATTACCGCTACTAAAAACAGCTGCGGTACGTCACCGCATATTCCGCTTTAGCCTTGGAGCGGCCGCCTTCTTTCTGGGAGGCGGCCGCTTTCTTTTGGGAGTACAGATGAGTAAAATAACTGCCGCATCCTCCTGCCCACTAATACCCTCTCTTTTAACCCAAGTTTCTTACCAGCGCCCTGAAAGGCCTGTGGAATCGCGGTTTCCCCCAAAAGGCACTACAAAACCCTCATGCCGGCAGTTCTGATTTCACCGCCGCAAATGCCTGCCTCCAGTCGATTCCCAACATGTCGTAAACCCGCTGCTGCTCTGCATCGGGCAGGCTCGGTTTGCG
>CALQFT020000010.1 GCA_943329925.2 Opitutus sp. GAS368 | reverse complement strand
CGTAAACGGACTTCCGTGAGCGCGATGCCCAGCTCCTCCTGATAACGACGCACCAGTCGCGTTTCAGGCTCCGTGAAAAGCGACACCGCAATGCCGCTGGCTCCCGCACGTGCCGTACGGCCGACGCGGTGGATGTATGCCTTGCTCTGCGAGGGCGCATCCAAATTGAAAATGTGCGTCACGCTGGGAATGTCCAGACCCCGAGCGGCGATGTCCGAGGCGATCATGACCTGAGCACGACCGCTGCGAAAATCGTCCATCGCTTTTTTGCGATCGGCTTTTTCGAAAGCCCCGTGGAGGTCGGTCGCAAGGATCTTGTGATGGGCAAGTTTCGCCGCGACGGTCTCCGCCGTGACGTTGCGATGCACAAACACCAGCGCACGTTCTGGCCCCATTGCATGAAGCATCCGGCGCAGCACATCGGGTTTGTCACGCTCCTCGCACACAATGAAGAGATGCTCGATGTTGGGATTGAGCGGGGCGGCCTCAGTCTGGAGCACGACGTGATTCGGAGCGAGCACGCTCACTTCCTCTGAACTCAGTTGCCCTTCAGTGGCGGAGGCAAATAGCAACTGCCTGTCCCGGGGAGCGGCCAGCACGATTTTGCGGGTGGCTTCCAGACTTTCCCGATCAAGAAGCACGTCGGCTTCATCCAGCACCACGACTTTGAAAGTGTGCGCCTTGAGTTTACCCATCTCGATGAGTTCGCGAATCCGGCCGGGTGAACCGACGGCAACGTGCGGCTTTTTTTTGAGTTTTTCCACCTGCCGCTCCAACGAAGTGCCACCAATGAGCAGAAGGGTGCGCACGGGCATTCCCGAGTTTTGCGCGAGATCACAAGCCTGCCGCTGAATCTGGATGGCCAGCTCATGGGTTGGGGCGACAATGACCACCTGCGTGATATCCTGTTTGAGCTCCAATCGGGCGAAAAGCGGCAGCAGATAGGCAAGCGTCTTTCCCGAACCGGTTTCGGAATGAATATAGACGTCTTTGCCCTCGGCAATCGCCGGGATAGCAAGGCACTGGATAGGGGTCGGCTCGCTAATGTGCTGCTTGACGAGTGCCGCGACGAGCGGCGGGGTGATTCCGAGTTCGCTAAATGTCATGTTTTCTCCTGCGGAAACAAAGCCTAGCAGATCCGAAGCTATGGTGGGGAAATGCTTTGAGTGTGAAGCAAAGTTTGGTGTGGCTGACAGGAAACAAAGAGATAAGGCAAACTCCCTTTTAGAACGTGATAAAAAAACCATGACTAGGAGCAGGATATTCCCCTTAATGGTTTTTTCTTTTTAATGAACAAACGCCGCCTTTATATCGCCGGCCACACGGGCATGGTGGGCAAAGCACTTCTGCGCGCTGCCCTCCAAAATGACAACTTCGAGATACTTACAGCCACACGCTCCCAGCTGGACCTTTGTGACCCCGCCGCCACGCTGCACTTTTTGAAGGAAAACCGCCCCGATTGCGTCCTCGTCGCGGCCGCTAAAGTCGGGGGCATCCTCTCGAACTCCACGTATCCTGCCGACTTTTTATACGACAACCTCGCCATGACTACGAGCCTCGTCCATGGCAGCTTCCTGAGCGGCGTGAAGCGTCTTCTTTACCTTGGTAGCTCCTGTATTTACCCCAAACACGCCCCTCAGCCCATCCCCGAAAGTGCTCTACTCACCGGACCGCTGGAGCCCACCAATGAGGCCTACGCAATCGCCAAAATCGCCGGCCTCAAGCTCTGCGCCGCCTACCGCAAACAACACGGCGTACTCTACCATTCCGCAATGCCCACCAACTTGTACGGCAGCGGAGACAACTATCACCCGGAACACTCCCATGTCATCCCAGGATTGATCCACCGCTTCCACTGCGCAAAGCAGGAGTCGCTGCCGGAAGTCGTCATCTGGGGCTCTGGCACTCCGATGCGCGAATTCCTATACGTCGACGACCTAGCCTCCGCCTGCTTCCACCTGTTGGGATTGGATAATCCGCCGGATTGGATCAACGTGGGCTTCGGAAGCGACGTCACCATCCTGGAACTGGCGCAAGCCGTCGCACGCACCGTCGGGTACACCGGCCGCATTGGGACGGATCCAAGCAAACCCGACGGCACCCCACGCAAGTTGATGGACAGCTCCCTGCTCCGCTCCACCGGTTGGGCGCCCACGATCGGCTTGGAACAAGGCCTGCATATGGCGTACGCTGACTATTTGGAAGCCAAAGCCGCGCATAATCTGCGCTCCACTTAGCGTCCCGGCCCTTTCGCTTCCCCTGCCGCAGCGCCCATTGAGCAGCGGCTTTACTTATTTATCCTAAAACACTTATGAAAGTAGCGCTTATCACTGGCATCACCGGGCAAGACGGCTCGTATCTAGCGGAACAACTCTTGGAAAAGGGTTACATCGTCCACGGAATGATCCGGCGCAGTTCATCGTTCAACACCGGCCGCATTGATCATCTTTATAATGATCCAGCCATCCACGGGCAGCGCCTTTTCCTTCACTACGGCGACCTCACCGATTCCAGCAACCTCAACCGTATCCTGGAACGCACTGCGCCTGAAGAAATCTACAATCTCGCCGCCCAAAGCCACGTCAAGGTGTCCTTCGACGTGCCGGAATACACCTCGGAAGTCGACGCCTTAGGCACGCTGCGTTTTCTGGACGCGATCAAGGAAGTCGGGCTGCGTGACAAGACCCGTTTTTATCAGGCGTCCACCAGTGAATTGTACGGCAAAGTTCAGGCCATTCCGCAGGACGAAAACACCCCATTTTATCCGCGCTCACCCTACGGTGTGGCGAAAATTTACGGCTACTGGATGGTCGTCAACTACCGGGAAGCCTACGGCATCCACGCTTCCAACGGGATTCTCTTCAACCACGAATCACCCCGGCGCGGGCCGACATTTGTGACACGCAAAATCACCATAGCGGCGGCGCGCATCAAGTTGGGCAAGCAGGATCGACTGCTACTGGGCAACTTAAACGCGAAACGAGACTGGGGATTCGCTCCGGAGTATACGGAAGGAATGTGGCGCATTCTCCAACAGGAGATCCCCGAAGATTACGTACTGGCCACGGGCGAGACGCGGACGGTTCGAGAGTTTGTACAATACGCTTTCGAGCACATTGGAGTGCCGCTGCGCTTTGAGGGCGAAGGAGAAAAGGAAGTGGGTATCGACCCTTCCGGACGCGTGGTTGTTTCGGTGGATCCCAAATATTATCGTCCCACAGAAGTGGAGTTGCTCGTGGGTAATCCGGCAAAGGCCGCAGCGAAATTGGGGTGGAAACCAAAGACTCTGTTTAGCGATTTGGTCAAGGTCATGGCGGAGGCTGATCTGGATCTGGCGACGCGCGATCTGGTGTAAGCGACTGCCGAGAACGCTGAGCTCCAGCGCGGCCCGGGCCCTTAGCCCATCAAATCCATTGCCCCTATGAAAGTCCTTCTCGCCCCCGATAAGTTCAAGGGATCGCTAGGCGCGGCCGCTGTGGCGGAGGCGTTGTGTGAAGGCTGGCGGAGCGTGCTGCCGGAAACGCAGTTTAGCTTTGCGCCGATAGCCGACGGTGGAGAGGGCTTTTGTGCGGCGCTGACACAGTCGTTGGGGGGAGACTGGATCACGCTGCCCTCGGTGGACGCGCTTGGACGCCATATCGAAAGCCGCTACGTGTGGCTTGAGGCGACCCAAACGGCCGTCATTGAAATGAGCGAGGCATCCGGCTTGTGGCGTTTGCAACCTCACGAACGCGACGCCAGACGCGCCAACACGTTCGGCACCGGGTTGCTGATTCGGGACGCCGTCCAGCGTGGAGCGAAGCGCATTCTGCTTGGACTGGGCGGAAGCGCCACCACCGATGGAGGCATCGGAATGGCCGCGGCCCTCGGCTACCGTTTTTTGAGCGCCAAAACGAACTTGGAGTTGGAGGCCTTCCCTTTGCATTTGGGAGATATAGGACGCATCGACGCCTCCGGCGCAATGGCCCTGCCAGAAATTATTGCCGCATGCGACGTGCAAAACCCACTGCTTGGACCTCGCGGGACGGCGACGGTTTATGGACCGCAAAAAGGAGCCGATGACACAACTGTAGCATTTCTGGAAGCGGGCCTCGCGCACCTCGCACAAGTGGTCCAGCGCGAGTTGGGATGCGACTTTCGAGAGACGCCGGGAGCGGGTGCCGCAGGTGGAATTGGGTACGGACTGTTGTCGTTTGCAAAGGCGGTGATGGAACCTGGGTTTGATTTGGTGGCGGAGGCCGTGGGGCTGGAGCAACGCATTCACGCCGCTGACATTGTTATTACTGGAGAAGGGCGCCTCGACCGCCAGACCTTGGAAGGCAAGGGCCCCGCTGGAGTGGCCGCCATGGCGCGCGCCGCCAGAAAACCCGTGCTGGCTTTTGCCGGTTCCATCGACGAACATCCTGAAGTACTGGCCCGTTTCGACGCCGCCGTGCCCATCATCGACCGCCCCGTTTCCCTCGAAAACGCAATGCGCGACGCAGCGCCCTTTTTGCAAAGGGCCGCCGCCCGAACGGCGCGACTATTACGCTTTCCATTTCCATTATGAGTCAAAAACGTATCGCACTGTTATTCTCCGGGCAGGGAGCCCAAAGCGTCGGCATGGGCAAAGAGCTTGCCGGACATTTCCCGGAAGTTGCTGAACTCTTCGCCCAAGCAGATTCCATTTTGGGCTACAAGTTGAGCCACATCATGTGGGAGGGCCCTGACACGGAGCTCACCCAGACGCGACATTGTCAGCCTGCGCTTTTTGTCCACGGGATGGCGTGTTTAAAGGCGCTCAAACTGGTGGCCGGAGAGTTTCCCGTGCACGCGGTTGCCGGACTGTCTTTGGGGGAATTTACCGCGCACTCAGCAGCTGGCTCGATGGACTTTGAAACGGGGTTGCGGCTGGTGGCACAACGCGGCGCGTTCATGCAGGAGGCCTGTGAAGACACGTTAGGCGGCATGGCTGCCATGATCGGCGGCGAGGAGGCCGCTGTCATACAGCTCGCCCAAGACACGCACGTAGACGTCGCCAACTTCAACTGCCCGGGCCAGTTGGTGCTCTCCGGCGAAATTAGCCGCATTAACGAAGCCGTCAGCCGCGCCAAAGAACACGGCGTGCGCGCTGCCAAACCGCTCAATGTCGCCGGCGCGTACCATTCACGCCTCATGCGACCGGCCGCCGCGCGCCTCGGCTCGGTGCTGGCCAACGCGCAATTCCAAAAGCCACATTGCCTCGTGTTCGCCAACATCAACGCCGCTGCCGTTTCGGAAGCTGCCGACATTCGCCGCACCCTTGAAGAGCAGGTCACCGGCTCGGTCCGCTGGACTCAAACACTCGAAACATTGCTCGATCAGGAGCATTGCGACCTCTTTTTGGAGCTGGGACCCGGCGGAATTCTAGCCGGCCTCCTACAGCGCACCCGAAAAGGCACCCCGTGCCTCTCGGTCACCGACATGGCAAGCGTTACGGCGGCGGCGGAAGCGCTAAACGCTCCGTAACCACCTCGAAGAATTCTATCCAGCCCCCACACTACCCCATGAACTCCTCCCGCCTTTGGTTAACAATCTCCTTCGCTTCACTCTCGATGTGCCCCGCTCTGGCGCGGGCGGATGCAGTTTCGCAGCAGATGCAACAGTTTGTCGAGAAAGGGGAGGTTTCCGGGGCGGTAACCCTGGTGGCCTCTAAATCCGGAATTGTCCACTGGGAGGCGGTGGGTAAAAGCGACCTAGCCTCGGGACGCGCCATGCTAAAGGACGATCTATTTTGGATCGCATCCATGACCAAGCCAATGACGGCCATCTGCGTGCTAATGCTTCAGGAGGAAGGAAAACTCTCCATCGACGACCCGTTGGAGAAGCATCTGCCTGAGTTCAAAAACCAATGGATGGTAGAACACAAGGAGGCGAATAAACTCACTCTTATCCGCCCCAAACGACCCGTCACGGTACGGGATTTACTAATGCACACGGGCGGTTTGGGCGATGTGAAATCCCCCAGAGTCACTTCCACTCTCGCGGAACTCGCCATGGGCTACGCAAGGGAGGCGCTCCAGTTTGAGCCCGGCTCGCAGTGGAGCTATTCCAATCCCGGCATCAATACGCTGGGACGAATCGTCGAGGTGGTCAGTGGAAAGGACTTTGCGACTTTCATTCAAGAGCGAATATTCGACCCCTTGCAGATGCGGGACACCACGTTCTGGCCGACTGAAGAACAGTGCAAACGGATTGCCAAAAGTTACAAGCTCAACAAGGAAACCGGCAAACTTGAGCAAACTGCCGTGTACTTCACCGAAGGGCCGCTGCCGGATCGCCACAGAACCCCTTTTCCCGCAGGCGGTCTGTACTCCAGTGCACAGGACGTCGCGCGGCTTTATAGGATGATGCTCAACGGCGGTGCGCTGGATGGAAAGCGGTTACTCAAGCCCGAGACGGTGACCCTGATGACGACCACCCAGAGTGGCGACATCAAGACGGGCTTTGTGGATGGGATGAGTTGGGGACTGGGCTTTCAAGTGGTGCGAGAACCGCAAGGCGTCACCGCGGCGCTGTCCAAGGGGAGCTTCGGCCACGGGGGTGCGTACGCCACCCAGAGCTGGGGCGATCCGCAAAAAGGCCTCGCCTACGTGCTGCTCATCCAGCGCGCAGGAATGCCCAATGGCGACAAATCGGATATTCGCGGAGAGTTTCAGAAGGTGGCATCGGAATTGGCTCCCAAATAGACAGTGAAAGCACCCCCGTGACAGCACGATCGCTTTCCGTGTTATACCAAATCTTGAAGAAAACTGGTCCTTCTCTCCCGGGACCGCGGAGCTCCAGCTCCGCTTTGACGCTCCAAAAACTCAGACAGTCCTTGCGGAGCTGGGGCTCCGAGGTCCCAGGTGCTGAGGTCTTTTAATCATCCATAAACCTAAAAGAGATGGTGTTACATTGGCAAAGGTGAACCCATGAGCCTCGCGCGGGCGGGAGATTACAAGCTCATCCAGAAGTTCGCTGGACCAGTTTTCGAACTCTACAATTTAAGAAATGATCCCACCGAGGCCATCAATCTCGCGGAGACGGAGCCCTCGAAATTGGAAAGCATGAAGAAGATGCTCACCACCTGGCAGATGGCGCTCAAGGCACCTCTCGCCGATCAACCCAATCCTGCGTAAGACCCGCTTGCAAAGGAGCCACGCGGCGGTGGGAAAAAGGGAGGCAAAGGCGCCCCAGTTGAACCGCCTCGTTAAGCCCCGATACGTCCGATCCCGATTCGGCGCTTCAAATTAATCCGGTTTGTTTGAAGGAAAACCACGGGGCGCGACCGTTGTCGGAGGTGCCCAGGATGACGTGATCGAGGAGTTGTACTTGCAGGAGGCGCGAGGCCTCCGAGAGACGCGCAGTCAGGCGGCGGTCCGCCTCGCTGGGAGCGGGATCACCCGAGGGATGGTTGTGCACCAAGATAAACGCGTAAGCGGCCGCCGTGAACACTGGGGAAAAAATGTCGCGCGGATGGGCGATACTTTCATTGACCGTGCCTTTGGATATTTCCTCCACGCGCATCAGTTGGTAACGCGTGTCCAGAAGTACGACGCGAAGGGATTCCTTGGTGAGAGAACGCATTTCTAGACCTAGGAGTTGAAAGACGCGCTCAGGAGAGTCGATGCGTTCCCTGCGGACACTCTCCACACTCAGGCGGGAAGCGAGCCCGAAGGCGGCGATAAGTTGGAGCGCGCGCGTGTGGCCGACGCCCTTGATTTTAGAAAGCTCATCGACAGAACAGCGGCTCAGACCGCCGAGTGAGCCGTAGCGCTTCAGCAATTGTTGCCCCAGCTCCAACGCATTGGCCCCAAGCACCCCCGAACGCAATAAAATGGAGAGCAATTCGCTGTCACTCAAAGCCCCGTGGCCATTCGCGAACAGCTTTTCCCCTGGTTGCGCCTCCCCGCCCCCCGCCCCGTTGATTTTGCCACACCCCACACTCTTAAAATCGCTTCCCGCCAATTCTAAAGGTTTGGGATAATGAAAAATCGACCTGTGCGCAGCAAAACGCCCGAAAACGACGGAGCGTCCCCGGGCGGTTGCTAATATTAAGGCCGAATCAGAATACCTACTTAACAGTCGCAGTCACGGTTCCTGTCTTCAAAGTGCCGGTAGTGGTCACTGTCCCTGTCGTATTTACTGTCCCAGTAATCACCGGAGGCGCGGGGGCGACACTTACTTTCACCGCAGTGGATTTTTTCGATCCGAACCCGTTGTACACGGTCACGGCATACGAACCCGCCGAGGTGGTCGTGATCTTGGCCTTCTGGAACGTAGGCGAGGAAGACGAGGATTGTACCACCCCGTCCTTGGCCCATTGATAAGTCAACGGATCAGTTCCCCCAGCGCCCACAGTGAGCACCAGCGTGTCGCCAACCGTCAACCCCGCGGGAGCCACAGGCTGCTGGGTGATGACCGGGACCGAACCAATAGCCACCTTCGAGCGGCTACTCGCGACCGTTCCATAGCTATTAGTGGCTTCCATCCAGTAGGAACCCGTGTCGGCACCCGAAGCCTTCAATACACTGAGAATGCCTGTGGTCGCTCCGGAAATCTGACTCCCAGAAGAAGACGTGCCATTACTGAGGGTGACGCCGTCCTTAAGCCAAACTACAGAATCAGCACCGTCCACCTTCGCTTGTAACACAAAAGCAGATGCGCTGGTGGTTAGTGTCGAAGTATTGTTCACGACCACTGCCGGAGGTTGGTTCACGACGATTGGAGGCAACCCAAAACGCTCCACATACATCCATACCCGATCGCGGCCGGCGCTCAGGCTTCCATCTTTGGAATACGTGAATTCAAACGCGGGATACGTACCCGTTACCACACGCACCGTCTGCTTGACCCAACCGGTATCACCGCTCAGTTGCACGGGGAGACCCGTCACAAAATCTTTAACCAACGCGCCGCCTACTCTTAATTTCACGACGTCATGGTCGGCTTCAGTGGACGCCCTCCACCAGAAGGAGAACAAATAATACGCAGAGGCCCGCTTGGGATCTCCGTTGTAATACGAGGTGAATCGCAAGGCGGAAGAGCCGCCATTGACGGTCAATCCGCTCTCAGCCACCGCACGCACCACGCCGTCCGCTCCGGCTCTCATCTCGCCGGTCCATGGAGAGGAAGTGCTGTTGATGATGTTGTAGACGAGGCTTGTTCCCCCCAGCGCATTAACAATAGGTGCGGACACATCGGATACCTTCACAGTGAAGGTAGCATCAGTGGAGCCGAAGTCGTTTGCGGCAGTGAGCACAAAGCTGACTGGGTCATCGGTGTCGTCTATAGGCGTGCCAGTGATAATCTTTTTATCCAAGTCAAGAGTCAGCCCGTCTGGCAGGCTGCCATCCGTCAGACTCAGAGTGCTCGAAGCCGTCACGCCAATACGAAAACTCACCGCCTTGCCCGTGAATCCCACGAAATCACGCGTTGATCCAAACATTGGTTCTTTCGACATGCCGCTCACACTCCCAGAGAGCACATAGCCACCTAGGGAGCCGTATTCAGAGTAACCGGTAGAATATCCGGTGGTCGGTTGAGGGCCGGTTCCAGCGGAACGCACAGAGAGAACATATGCCCCTTCGGGCAAAGTGGTGCTAAGCGCGGCACTCAGTGCGTCTGGCAGACTGGACACCGCCACAGAAGCTCCGCTGCCGTTGGTCAAGGTGAGCTGCACATCTACATCTGTGCTCACGTTAGCCGGGCGCGCGGAGGCAGTGAAAGCGCCGCCTTTAGTCTGGAAAGCGAACGTGTCAGCCACCGTCGCATGCTGCAACAGACCGTTGACCATGAAGCTCCCCGTCTCACTCGAAGTCGGCAAAATGGTGTTGCTTGAGCCGTCGCCGATATACCCAAACCCGTTGGTGGCGGACGCAATGACCGACACGTCGTCCTGCTTGTTGTTCGCCCTTGCGTACTCCCCCTTGCTCCACTGCGAAAGGCTTACGCTAAAAGGCGCGCCCATGATCGGGCCCCAACTCGTGGGCACATTAGTGCCGCCGCCATGGCCATAGTAGTACGTTTGCGCAGCCACAGCCACCCCGGCCGCATTTTTGGTCGCGACCAAACCATCATGTCCCAGACCGAGGGTGTGACCCACTTCGTGAGAGATGGTTTCCGCGCAGACTTTCGTACCTCCGTTGAACACCCAGCAGACGGTATCGGACTTAAAGTTTTTCCCAGCCGAGGCCCAAGCCCCGATAAAAGCAACCCCGCCGCTCCCAGGCATGGCGGTATTCGTTGGAGTCACAACTGCGCGCATACGCAACCCAGCAGGGGTGGCTGCGTACAACGCACGATCCGTAGTGATAGTGACGTCAAACGGGGCATAATCTTCGGCCACCGCTTTCACTATCGAAGTGATGGAGGCCGGCGTTTCCTTGGAAGGCGCCGCCACAATCGTCTTACCAGCGTTCCAGCTGGGATCCGTGATGCTCGCGCCCGCAAAATCCGCGAAAATGACGCCCTTGGCTCCGGGCCGTGTATTGAGCAGAGGAATGTCGGTGCGCACGGTCGGTGCGACCGGTACCACAGTGGTCACAGTTCCCGTGGTCACGGATCCTCCCGCAGCCAACACACCTCCTAATTCTGGAGCCGCAGCGGACTCGTTACCCGCACAGATCAGCGAGGTTAAGTGCCGCTCCACCAACAACAGTTCGTCACCGTCCTGCACAATTTGATAACCCACGCCCAAGGCTGGCCGCAAAATCACCCCAGCGACTTCATCCAGACTGGAGGCCAACTGGAAAGTCCCAGTGCGATCCGTAAGTTCGCCCGCGATTCGCACCCAACCATTGTCCAAAATCACTAGATTCACAGAACCTTCCACCAAGTCTCCCGAAGCCGTGGGCAAAGCGAGCCTCGCCCCCGCCTTCACCGCCGACCACCCGCGCGCCGCAGCAGCCTCCAGTTTGACGACTCGGCCTTTATCCGTGTCCGAGTTCACTCCGCCCTTGGCGCGCAACGGCGCCCCAGTAGGGGCCCCCTGCACTGATAAAAGCAGAGGAAGTGCGTCCAAAGAGCCCACATCGGCTAGGGCGTTGGAAGCCTGAGAGCTTGAAGATCCCGCCGCCTGCAAGCTCGGAGCAGCCAAGGAAGTCGCCGCAGCCATCGGTGCCGAGTCACTTTTTGGCGTGGGCGCACCTGCTCCACCGCCCTGCATCGCTAGATAGCCTGCGCTACCGACTAAAACAACCGTTGCACAAGCGAGTGCCGTTTTCTTCCAACTAACATGGTGATCGTGGTGTTTCATATCTGGAGGTTTCCGTTGAGTGATAACGCAATCTACAAATGACTGATCTAGCATGGGGTGCGCCAAAGTCACTTATCCGCAAAAAAACTCTAATAAAAAGAACTTCACTCTGAGATGTCGTTTTCATGCAAAACATCTGGGACTAGAAATCCATCACACCCACTCAACGAGCCTCATAAATGCGAATCAGCCAACCAAAACTATATCATTTATGATAAAGCCAACCAAAACTGCGTCAATCAGGCCTCCCTCTCGCATTTATCCCCAGCCCAACCGCCTGAATACACATACCCACCCACTGGAGTTGGCTTTTCTCAAGGAGTGTGCGACAAACGTCTGTTATGCTCCCTGAACTTGTCGCCCGAATCGTGTCCACCACGCACCCGCGTTGTTTGGGCAAGTTTATGTGGAACTTCGGCGCCAAGACGCTCTGGAGCGTGGAGCGCTTCAAGGCACGCCTCAGGCGAGGGGAGTATTTTCCCGCGTTTCTTTACATCTCTATCTTAAACTCTTGCAACCTGCGCTGCCAAGGCTGCTGGGTGGACGTGGAAGCCGAACGCTCTCAATTAGATGTTGAAGCCGTCAGCCGGATGATAGTGGACGCAAAAACCCAGGGAAACCGCTTCTTTGGGATCCTCGGGGGCGAGCCGTTTTTACATCCCGGCCTAATGGACATTTTAGAGCGGCATCCGGAGTGTTATTTCCAGATTTTCACAAATGGGCAGTGCATCACGCCCAAAATCGCTAAACGCTTGGTGGAACTGGGCAACGCCACGCCGCTAGTTTCCATCGAAGGCAGGGAAGTGGTCAGCAACGAGCGCCGGGGAAATGTGGACGTGCTCAACCGGACTTTGCGCGGTCTGGACGCCTGCATCCAAGCAGGACTGCTCACCGGCGTGGCGACCTCCGTGTGCCAGACCAACATTAAGGAACTGCTCACCGAACACTGGATGCGCGAACTCATAGCGCGCGGAGTGCACTACGTGTGGTTCCACACCTATCGCCCCGTCGGCCCGAAAATGAACACGCAACTCGGCCTCACGCCGCAACAGTTGGTGGACGTTCGCAGGTTCATCGTGGATATGCGAACCAAGATGCCAATCGGTATCGTTGACGCCTACTACGGCCACGACGGCAAAGCCTTGTGTCCGATGTCTACCGGCATCTCCCATCATGTCAGCCCCTACGGCGACGTTGAACCCTGCCCCATCATCCAGTTCGCCAAAGAAGATATTCACGACAAACGCGGCATCGTGGCCACCTTACGCGACTCGGAGTTTCTAAAAGATTTCCGCGAACTCAGCGCCCAAGCCACCCGGGGCTGCGTCGTCATGGAACGCCCCGACCTCGTACGCGACCTCGTCCACAAACACGGGGCGCGCGACACCACCGTGCGCCAGACGGCCATGGCAGAATTAAACGCCATGCAACCGCGCTTCAGTCAGTGGTTGCCAGGTGAGGAAATTCCTGAAAAACACTGGATGTATCGCATCGCTAAGCGTTTTTGGTTTAGTGACTTCGGCGCCTACAACAAACTCTCCCCCTCCAGCCAACCTCACGCAAAATCACTCGCCCAACCCAAACCCGCGCAGGACCCCGCCTGATTTCCCCCTAATGCGCCCGCGTTTCAGGCGTCTTCCTTACACACCCGAGCTTATGTCCGCCCCAGCATCCCTCACCGAACCCCCAGTTTCCTTCTCCGCCCCACCCGTGCAGCTGACTATCCCCCGGCCCGTGCCCGTGCAGCGAGTACGCAAGCCCAAGAAGAACATTCCCCAAACGCTGCAGGAACGCACCAGCCTCCTCCACTCCGTGCGGGCCTATGTGGAACGCGAGCGCCCCGTGCCGCCGCTGCCCAACGCTCAGTTGCAGGAACACGCGGACAAACTCGTCGCCGAGTTGGGGATTGACCCCATCTATCGCGACTACACCGGAGTGCTCATCAACAATGAGTTATGGCGCGAGTCCCTCGCCGCGGTTCCATACGAGCGCCGATTACTCCTCATTCCCAAATGTTTGCGAATTGAAAGCAAGTGCCCCGCACCCTTCGATGAATTCGGCTTGTTATGCAAACAGTGCGGTCTGTGCTCGATTCAAGATCTCCAAAATGAAGCGGAACGCCTTGGCTACGCGGTGCTAGTGGCAGAAGGCTCGGCCATCGTGATGTCGCTCATTCAGACGGGAAAAATCGAGGCCATTGTCGGCGTGAGTTGCCTGAGCGTTTTGGAACGCGCATTTCCCTACATGGAAGCCGCCGCAATTCCAGGCGTCGCCGTCCCCCTTTTGCAGGATGATTGCATCGACACCACAGTCGATCTGGACTGGGTCTGGGATTACATCCATCTCACCAGCGACGATCGCAGCCGTCGCATGGATCTCGGCAACCTGCGCGAGGAAGTCGACTTCTGGTTTACTCCCCTCTCCCTGGACTCCATCCTCGGTGCCGCTCAGGGAGAAACCGAAGCCATCGCCCGCGAATGGCTGCAGCGCGCCGGAAAGCGGTGGCGGCCCTTTCTCACCGTCGCCACACACCAGGCCCTTTCCGAGGAACCCGGCGGCACGGTGCCCGCCGCGCTCAAGAAACTCGCGGTGGCCGTGGAATGCTTCCACAAAGCCTCCCTCATTCACGACGACATCGAGGACGAAGACGCCCAGCGTTACGGCGAATCCACCCTGCATGAGGAATACGGCGTCGCTGTGGCCCTGAATGTGGGGGATTTACTCATCGGAGAGGGTTACCGGTTACTGGCGGAAAGCGGCTATGGCGCGGAACAAAAAGCGCTCATGGTGCAGGTTGCTGCGCAGGGCCAACGCGAACTCTGCCGCGGCCAGGGTGCAGAGCTCGTGTGGGCCCGCAAGCCGCGTCCGCTCATGGCGGTGGAAGTGCTCGAAATTTTCGAGAAGAAGACCGCGCCAGCTTTTGCCGTAGCTCTCAAAATTGGAGCGCTGGCTGCCGGATTGGAGGCGCACGAAGAACTCGCGCCCGCACTGGAAAGTTACAGCAAGGCGCTGGGAATTGCGTACCAGATCCGAGACGATCTGGAGGATTTCACCGCGGGCGGGGCCGGGGCACCCGACGATTTGGCAGCAATGCGCCCCGGTGTGGTGCTCGCAGCAGGTTGGGAGAGGGCGCAGGGACAGACCAAGGCCGTTTTGGATTCGCGCTGGCGGCGCGAGACAGGGCACAGCGCGGATGCCGCACGCATGGCCTGCGTCGAAGCTGGAGCCTTGGAGCGCTGCCAAGATTTGCTAGAACGCTATAAGGAGGAAGCCATTCGCGCCCTTGGTGAATTGGAAAACGCGAGCCTTAAAGGACTGCTACGCCGCGTGATCGGAAAGATTTTCAACGACACCGAGATCAAGGGATGGTGCAAAGAATTTGATAACGCCAACGGGGCAAAACAGTAGCCAAAAAAGTTTTCGCATAAAATCCAGTAGAGTTCCCCCATGACATCTCAAACGCTCGCACCTTCTCCCGCACCACCCAGTACCACGCTTTCAAAGGCGGCGTGGCTCACATTGATGGCCGCATTTCTCGGCTGGTTGCTGGACGGGTTCGAACTTGGCCTCTTCCCGGTAGTCGCCCGGCCAGCCCTGCAAAACCTTCTCGGCCCGGGCCTGGAAGGCGGCGTGGGAGTTTGGATGGGGCGCATCACTGCGGCCTTTCTAGTGGGCGCTGCACTGGGAGGCATCGCCTTTGGTTGGCTTGGCGACAAGATTGGGCGGGTCAAGGCAATGGCGTGGAGTATTCTGTGCTACTCCATTTTCAGCGGCGCCGGCTACTTCGCAGAAGCGCCTTGGCACCTCGCACTATTTCGCTTCATCGCAGCGTTGGGCATGGGCGGCGAATGGGCGCTGGGCGTGGCGCTGGTCATGGAGACGTGGCCGGATAAACACCGCCCGTGGCTCGCAGCGGCAATCGGCGCAGCCTCCAACTTAGGCATGGCTCTAGTTGGCGTTGTGGCGCGCATCTTTGTCGTCACCCCGGATTCCTGGCGCTGGCTCTTTTTGGTGGGAGCCGCGCCCGCAGTTTTGACCCTCATCATTCGAATCTGGGTGCCGGAATCTGAAAAATGGAAAGCCACAGCGACGGACGAACCGAGCGAATCAAAGGTCCTCACCGTGTTGAGTCCTCCTTTGCTAAAATCAACGCTCATAGGTGTTTTGCTCTCCGCTGTCGCCCTCATCGGCTCTTGGGGCAGCGTCCAATGGATCCCTTCGTGGGCCGATCAACTCACCGGGGGAACACGGCCTGACGCCAAAGCCACCGTGCAGATCGTCTCCTCCCTCGCAGCAGCTCTCGGCGCAATACTCGGCCCAGTGTTTCTCGCCCAGTTTTCACGCCGACTCGCCTATGGAATTTTGAGCACGCTGGCTCTGACTTTTAGCGTCTGGCTCTTCCGGTTTCCTGCGGAATGGGGCACTTTGTTTTTGGTCAAAATCGGACTCATCGCGGCGACGACGGCATCCTTCTACGGTTTTTTCCCGCTCTATTTCCCAGAGCTCTTCCCCACCCGTGTACGGGCCACGGGGCAGGGCATTTGTTACAATTCCGGCCGCATCATAGCCGCCTTCGGGGCGCTCGGTAGTGGTCAACTCGTTGCGCAACTCGGCGGCTACTCCCAGATGGGTGCGGTGGTCACGTTGGTGTACGTACTGGGCATGGCACTTGCCTTCATTGCCCCAGAAACCAAAGGCCGTCCGCTTCCAGATTAAGAGCAATTGCCGGGCGGGCGACGTTCCTCAAACCGATCTCATTTTTTACTTTTTACAACCCGGAGAAACTCGGGGAGAGAAAGAAATCCGTCCTTATCGAGGTCCCATTGTTCAAAACGGAGTTTGGCAGACTCACCGTCAGGTTGATTTGCCAGGAACTCTTCCATGCTTAATTTCCCATCATGGTTCATGTCTTTTTTCTCGAAAAGCACCTTACGCTCTTGGAGATCAGACGCTTTACCCGCCTCCTTTTTAGAAAGCTTCCGACTTGAGTTGTCATTGACCGGGGGCGGCATCATTTTGGAAAGCGCCTCCAAAACGTCCTTGTTTTCGGCCTTCCCAGCAACGTTCTCCGTCTCAGCGGGATCCCCTGTTTCGTCGTAAAGTTCAGTTGCGGCAATCTCGTCTGTCTTGACGTTGCGCCACAAGGTGAGCCGCCACCGATCGTTCCTGATGCTGTACCCCATTAGCGGCTGATTTCCAGTCTGGGAGCCTCCACGCGGGTACTGGCTGATGGCCGCCTTCGCCGACGCTGCTGCGGGATTTTCCAAAAACGGTTTCAGGCTTTGTCCAGCAAGCCCCGTCGGCAACGGCAGGTGACAAACCTCTGCCAGTGTAGGGTACACGTCCACGAATTCCACTGTCGCATTGCACTTCTGCCCCGCCGTCTTTTGTCCCGGAACGCTCAACAAAAGAGGCGCACGTGTGGCCAGTTCAAAGTTGGTGTGTTTGTGCCAAAGGCCGTGATCGCCCAACTGCCAGCCATGATCTCCCCACAACACAATCACCGTATTCTCAGCCAACCCCTCTTTATCCAGCGCATCCAGCACCTTGCCTAACTGCGCGTCCATGTAACTGATAGCCGCATAGTAACCGTGCCTCAACGTCTTTGCAAAATCCGCCGGAATGGGGTTTTGCTCAGGACAGTTCGCATAATTGTGCAACTCCCCGTTTGTGTGCCCCGCAAACTCCGGTGCTCCCTCCGGCAAGTGATCAATCGCGGGAACCGGGATCTTCTCCGGATCATACAAGTCCCAGTATTTCTTCGGCGCAACAAATGGCAGATGCGGTTTAATGAAACCCACAGCGAGAAAAAATGGCTCCGCCTTGCCCTTCAGATCGTGCAGCCTTTTGACAGCCTCCTGCGCGGTGAATCCGTCGGGCAGCTCCGCATCAGCCTTCGCACTTACCTCGAAGGCATCCCCTTTTGCACCCTTGCCTCGCTTTCCCGCCTTCGGTTTATCATTATCTTTTGGGGCCGTAATTTTGGCGTACTCCTGCACCCCGCCTTCGAATTTTTTGACCGTCTGCTTAGTCCAATCCTCGGTGTCCGTGTCGATGGTTTTTCCAGTAGGATACCAATGAGGCTCGCTCCAAGAACGGCCGTCTTCAAATCCGTGATGGTAAATTTTACTGAGCGCGGCGCAGTAATATCCGTTGGCCTTAAAATGCTGAGGCAAGGTCACCACATCGGGCAATGCCACTCGAAAATGCGTTTCCAAGTCGTACACCCGCGTGGCATCAGGACGCCGCCCCGTGAGCAAGGAGCTGCGCGATGGGCTGCACACCGCCTGCTGGCAATAAGCGCGATTAAACACAACACCCCGGGCTGCGAGACGATCGATATTCGGCGTTTTGACAACGGGATTCCCGTAGCAACCGGCCTCGGGCCGCAGATCGTCCACCGCGATGAAAAGGACGTTTGGATGTTCGGCTGAACCCGCCGCAAATGCGGGCATATGAGCAGACGCAAAAAACACACCGCCAAGTATTAAGCAAACAAACCGGTTTAACATAGAAAGGAGGACAGGTGATCGAAATGGAAGAAGACTAACGGAGCCTGCCTGCAATCTGGTTCGGGAAACAGATGGAGCCGAACTCAGATTTTGAGGAAGATCTTGCGACGATAAAGCCAGAGACACATGAGCCAGAGCGCTGCCAAAACGAAGAGGCTGGACCAAAATGGCCCGTAGGCCCCGTCAAATATTTCACCGCCAAGATAAGTTCGGCCTATGGAACGCAGCCAACCTCCCAGCAGACTGTGGGCGACATAAATGGCAATGGAGTTCATGCCGACGACTACCAACGGCTTGGACCAAGCCTTCCATCCTCGAATGTCGATCACCCAGTAAAAAAATGCGACCGCCCAGAGCACTATCCCGCCGCTGTAAAGAGCCCAAGACGGCGTCCAAATCCGCTTGATAATAGGACACACGGTGGCACCCGCCAGCAGTCCCAGTCCAACGCAAACGCCTCCCGAAACGAGCAACCACTTTAACTTCTGTGTCTCACTGCGTTCGCTGCGCAAAGCCTCACCAGCCAGCAATCCGAGGCTCATCGTGATGATCGCCGGGATAAAATTGAGTGTCTGGTAACCGCCGGCATTGAAAACAAAGGCGCTCTCTCTCGGAAAAAGATTCAGAAACCACCGGTCAAAATTGGCGGCGAAATTCACATTCATGCTCCAATGCCCAAAGAAGCCGGGAAGAACCGCCTGCGTGGCAACATCCCCACTCATGCCCAACGCTGCTAGATTTGTTAAGTCCCCTGGTAGCGCATACAGGGCAAAGGCCGCCCAGACGCCAAGAGCGATCGCAGCGATGGCGGCGAGCTGAATTTTCAACCCACGATTCGCGAGCAAAAACACAAAGGTGTATCCAAGGCCGATCTGCGCAAGGACATTAGGGAACGTGAAATCCGGCTGTTTTTTCGTACCAGTGGTCAAAAAAACAGCCAGAGCAATGAGGACGAACGAGCGCCAAAGCGTATGCGCAAAAATTCGGCCAAAGGCCTCGCCGTCGCGCAGTCGCCGCGAAAGCGAGTAGGGCAGCGACATCCCCACCATCAGCATAAAGGACGGCTGAATCATATCCCACGCCCCGCCCCCAAGCCAGACAGCGTGGGAGGTGTGAAAGGCGATAATTTGCCAAAAGGCGGAGTCAGGATGAGCGTGCGCAATCTTGGCAAAACCCAATCCACTAGACGCCATAAAAAGCATTACCAAGCCTCTGTAGGCGTCCAACGAGACAAGGCGGGGAGGCGTCGTTTGGGAGATCGCGGTCGGGGGAGGAGAATGAGTCATAAGCGAAATGCTGTAAAAATTAACAGGCCGCGAGTGTTTTTCTGAGCCACAAAGAGAGGGCGACATTCAACCGCCTCGTCCTAAAAGCACATTGCCCATCATTCCTTTTTGACCCCGAGCAATTCACGCATCGCCCCGAGCAAAACACCCTCCGCTTCAGGAGATACCCCCGAAGAGGTCGGGCCCGTTTCATACCCGCCTTCCAGATAAGACGCAGCTGTCCCGATGTAGCCGGGACCGTAATTCCCATAGGCAGCCATCATGACATGCAAGTCCGGCCGCATCGCCTTGGCCGCCAACTGGTATTCCACGAACAGCTCTCCCGGCAAATGCAACATCCGTGCAGCACCTATGCTCAAGCAGGTGACGTCAAGCGAGTGCCCCTCCTTGTTACGACGCAACCACGCCAACTGGTCCGCGAACGCGATGTAGCCCTTCGGCGGCGTAGCCCGCAACTTCGCTACAAGATCCGCTTCCTCCAAATGCGCCGCCACCGGCAGCCGCACCGGCGTACTCTTCCAAATTATATCTCCCTCGGTGAGCGGCAGGCGCTCCGTTTTTTCGTAAGCTTCCCGCATTCCATCCGCTAGACGGTTAGCGAGGAACATCCGGTTGGGCTGTGCTCCATCGTTGTACTTGCCCGCGGTAACATTCCCTCCAGCCCCATTGAAATGCACGTGTAGCGCCGTGTTTAAATCCTGCCCCCGAATGAACCGGGCTATCCCTGGAAAATCCGGACTTGGAATTCCTGTGCGATAATAACTTTGCGGATGACACGCGTACGCGCTCAACAACGCGAGCGGTTGGCCTTCATCCCAAAAGCTCAACACAGACACCACAGGATCAATGACGCCCTCGGGCTCTGCCCGGATGGCAGGGTCCTTGGTGGAACTTGTACGACTGGCGCGGATGCGTCCATCCGGCCCCTTGATCCGCCGCTGGCTTGCAACATCACGTACAACAGCTTCGCCCCAACCGTAATGCGTTGCCTTCCTCGCAAGCGGAAGCGCCGCCCTGATCGCCACGGCTGCGCGACGAATCACTTCCCGATGGAAATCCCCATCAAACCGACTGTACCCCTCCACCCCCAATTCCTTGATGAGTTTTTCAGCCGTAAAATCGCATCCCGGCGCATCGTGCTGATGAAGGGCTTGCACTGCGACTCGTCCGGGAATAGTTCCAGCAGCCTGCGCAAGAGCGTTGCGAAAAGCGTCATGCCCTTCATTCGCGATGCCAATCCAATCCACCGCGCACAGGACTATTGGTTCACCGCTCCCCAATATAACAACACCCCGGCAACGCAACGTGAGATCATCAACGCGCTTCACCCGGTCGTATGCTAGGTAAGAGCCAACTGCCGGAGTAGCGTCTACGTCAAAGGTGGCCACGCGTACCTCAGCGAGAGCCTGCGAGTGGAATGACGCGAGTAGAAAAACAAAAAGAACCAGTCGAAGTGAGGGGAAGTGTTTCATGGATTTGTAATATTACGGGAGGGTTTCAATGAACTGTAACAAGTCGGCCATTTCCTGAATGCTCAAGCCGGCCTCGATCCCCTCGGGCATCAGACTCTGTCCCTCTGAGGAACTGCTCTTGATTTGTGCGCGGGCGATAATTTGGGTTAAACCACCGGGCATTTTAAGAGTCATATTCTCGGCCCCGTCCTCAGCAATTATTCCAGAGAAGCCGGTTCCATCCCTCAGGTTTACAGTGTGTAGAATATACTGGGAGGCAACCTCTTTGTTGGGCTCTAAAATGGCCGTTAACAAAGCCTCGCGCCCCTTATTTTTCACCGTCACAAGATCCGGCCCCACTTGAATTCCCTCAGCTCCGGCACGGTGGCATGTCTGGCAGCGTTGTGAAAATTGGACGCGGCCCCGCGCCGCATCTCCCGCCGTGGTCGCCGCCGCTTTGAATTGCTCAACCACCACGCTCCGCGGCGGTGGCAAGACGGCGGCCAACGCCGTTTGAGCAAGTGCGACCAGGGCCTTATTTTTGTGACGAACCAAGCCCTGCACTTGCGCCGCGCTCAGCGCAGTCGCAGGAACGGCTCCGGACTTGATCCCAGACAACAACGTTTCGATGCGGTCCTCACGCCCCAACATGGCACCCAACACAGCCTCGCGCGCTCTCGTCCCATAGGAAGACCAATGCGCAAGCAACGTCGCTGGAGTTTTCTTATCCGCGTTGCGTGAGAGGACCTCGATGGCCGCTGTTTGGAGGGCGTCTGCCTCACCTCCAGCAATGCAAGCGGCGAGGGCGGGGGCGGCGATTGTGTTTGGTGCTACCGCCAACAATTCAAGCGCAGCCAATCGCTTTTCCAGCGCGTTGCTGTGAAGCGTCGCAGCCTCAGCGGCTTTTTCAAAAACACTTTTGAGGCGCCCCCGTGGATCAGCGCTCTCGAGCGAGGCGCCAGCCTTACGCACCCCCTCTGCAAAGGCGCGCACAAGGACCGGAGAAGGCACCCCATCGGTCAGATAATCCACCAGTGCGACTCGGTCACCCGTCGAAGCGGAAGCAGCGTTAATTTCCATGAGGTTCGCGAAAAACGCTCGCCCCGATACTATAAACGCTGCGTCCTTTGCGAGCGGTGCGAACAGCACAGAAACCAGCGAGGCAGGACTCCCGCTCAAAAGTGCGGGCCCAATCCAAGGATGCGCGTGATCCCTACGAGCGAGGACGAGAAGAGCGTCGGCAAGCGGCTTCGAGGAAACGGTTTCCAACAGCGAACCCAGCGTCAGTGCCAGTTGAAAACGTACTCTTGGTGAAACATCGGACGCAACTCCGGCGAGCGTTTGTAACAGGCTTGGCTCGCGCGCCTCTGTTTTGGACAAAGCACCCACAAGGCGTAAACTGCGTTCGCGCACAAAGGCAGAATTGTCGCGCAGGCCGGTGCATAAAACTTCGGACGTCAACGCTCCGATACCAGACAAGACGCCAAGGCTGTGCAATTTTTGGAGCTCCGGTCCACTTGTCACGGCCTCCCGTAAATGCGCACCCGCCGCCGCATCCTTTCGCTCCACCAAAAGACGGTGGGCTGTGTCACGATGCCAGCCATTGGGATGCGCTAAAGTGGCCACGAGAGTCCGTGTGTCCATTGCTCCGAGATTCACTGCCGCACCAATGCGCGCCGGCTTCTTGAGCGGTGCAATCCGGTAGATCCGCCCGCGATCATTTCCATTATTGAGATCTATGTGTTTTTTGATTTCTTCCGGAATCGACCACGGATGCTCTATCACCTCCCGGTACATATCGCATACGTACAAACAGCCGTCGGGCGCGTTGGCAAAGTTCACCACGCGCACCCATGTGTCTGTGCTCGCAGCGAACTCCAATGTGCGTTCATCCGCGGGTCGCTCGCCCACCAAATTCACGCCATCCACCGTCGGCCGGATGATCTTGCGATGCACGAGTTGCCCGCCAGCGTCGCCGGTAAAACTGTTGTTCACAAAATCCTGCCCGTAAGCGTCGCCCCGATAAATCGTCGTCCCCGTTGCGCCCGTAAAATAGCCGCTCACGCGCCCTCCACCCTCCACAGCCCCCGGCACAGTGCCCTCAATGCGCCAGCGCGTTCGCATAATCCTCCACGGCTCGTCGGGACTGATTCGGAACACCTCCGCCGCCCCGCCGTCAGCGGCGATGCTTTGACGCGCAGCAGGCAGCGTAAACAGCGGATTACGCGAAGCCGGTACTCCGTTATGAATCCAGTACTGCAGGTGATCTGAATTTGCGCACCCAAACTTGCGCCCGTAATTATCAAAACTCATCCCATACTGCGCACCCCCGTTTTCAAAACCAAAGTCGTACGTCGCTGGATCGAACCAAAAATCCCGGCCTGCCAACTCTTGGGCGGGGATTTCCGGCCGTTTGAGACAGCTGATTTCCCCTCGGTTGCCACCGCCGCAAAGCGCGTGAATCCGGTTGTCCTGCCCCCACTGAAAGCTGTTGAGTAAACCTTGGACGTTTAACACTTTCAGCCCGGTACCGAAGCCGGTGAACACCTTCTCCCGAAACTCCGCACGCCCATCACCATCGCGGTCTTCCAGCCGCCAGATGTCGGGGGTCGCTGCGACGTAGAGGCCGCCACGACTCCATATCATGCCGGTGGGCCACGGCAGGTTATCTGCAAATACCGTGCTGGTCTCATAGACCCCGTCACCATCGCGATCTTCCAACACCGAGATCCGTCCCAAGTGCGGTTCCACATCCCGCATTTCAGAGTAGTCGATCATCTCGCACACAAACATGCGGCCCATTTCGTCGAAGCAAATCGCCACGGGATCGCGCACCTGCGGCTCCTGCGCCGCGACTTGCATTTCAAACCCTGCCTTCACCTTCCACGTCGCCACAGCCTTCGCGGGCTCCACCGCCGGATACCTTGGCAAGTCCTTAGTGGGATCCACCTGCACCGCGTTTTTAGTCTGACCGTACGCCTTGGAATAAGAAGTCTTGCTTTGAATCCCATCAGCCCCCCGCGCCACAAATGCGCTAAGCAATAAAACTCCTGCTGCAAAATAAGTATTCCGAATCATACGAGCATTTTCCTAAGAACATTTTCAGTGATGCGCTGCACCCGCGCATCAGGGCCTTTGGGTTCGGTGTAAACCTTCGGCCTCACATAGCCTGGAGGTGCACTAAGCCCATCCGCCCACCAGCAGGTACCTGCGTTAAAGACAAAATTCCCTTTGGTTCCCGGATACACTGTGCCCGTATGAACCCCGCCATTAAGCTTGCCAGGAGCCGATTGCGTGGGAGCTGACGCCACTATTTCAAGCCCCGGAATCGGAGCAGGATCCCCGTGCCATTCCCACCCAACCAACCCCGGAATCCCCTCTCCTCGCTGCATCCCAGTCCCCTGATAAATCCAATGCTCCGGCAGTGAACACACCCAATCCGCGCCTCCGGTCACCGGCCCCGTGCTGTGCGCGCCGATAAGTTCGTTGGCATAAGGTCTCTCATGCGCGAGTGAGTGCATGTGTTGAAATTCCCGGGTCCCTCCTGGAGGACCGAACACGCCGACACGCTCAAAGGCGGCGAGTTTTTCGTCGTAAACAATCCGCCCGCAAACTGCATTGCCCGAGAAGAAGCCCAAGCTCACGCCGGCAGCAAGAGCTGCCTGAACATTGCGATACATCTCAATAGTCCAATATTCGTCGTGGCCGACGGACAAGAAACCGCGAGCCCTCTTGAGGCCGGCGGGGTTGAGATGCGTATCGAGATTTGAAATATAGGTAATGTCGTACCCGTGCTCTTCGAGCCAGAACGCGAAGGGAAATTCCCATAAAAACCATTCCCCAGACCCACTCGAAAGCGGTGCATCCAAGATCTGGCAATATTTACCATACGGCCGCTGGAAGCTGACCTGTACGCCACCGCCCCAATACCACTGGTTGGCTCCGTCATCGTAGAGCGAAAACTGCGAAGGCCAGCGGTTGTAAGCCTGCCAGGTGAAGTCACTGCATTGGAGAATGTAATCTGCCTTACGGTCATCGCGCACGACGAAGACGACATAGCTTTGCGGCCCGTCCAACCCGGCGCTCAGCTTGCCAAGATATACGCCGCTTACCGCGTCTTTAGGCACCGTCCACTCCGCCGCGGCCGGCCATCCGCAGACGCGAACGCGCTTTTCTCCCAGCGGCGCCTCCGGTTGCGCCACACCATCAAAAGGCCCCAGCTTCGCCAGCAGTCGCCCCCCATCTCCCCCGTACCACCCCATCCGGTACACCTCCAAAGTCCAACTCGCGGCCGGCCGCGTGCTCACATGAAACCGCACAGTCTCCCCAGCCTTCACGCTGGGTGAGGAAGCGTACCCCTCGATTCCAGAGCCTCTGTACTTTGCGCCAACGTCGAGCCGGGCCCGCTCAAGCTGCCAAGTGCGAGTGCCAGGGCGTTTGTTCTCTTGTGTAACAGGGTTTTCAGCGCCCTGAGCACTGCCCACCAATGAACCGAGGCCGAGGCCCGCGAGCGTCTGTAATGTACGGCGGCGTGTGATCATTTTATCGTAAGGTGAGAAGATACGTGACAAGGTCGGCGAGTTCCTGCGGCGAGAGAAGTCCATCGAACCCCGGTGGCATCAAGGACATCACACCCTCTGTCATGGTGGTAATATCCTTTCTAGGCAGCTTAATCTCCGTGGCTGGCCCTGTCGCCAAGCGCACCGAATCAGGCGTCTCATCCCGCAGAATACCGTAATGCTCCTCCCCCGAGCGCAACCGGAGCAGGACTGGCTCGTAACTGCGCACGTAACTGCTGCTCGGATATACGATGGCCTCCAGCAAGTCCGTGGCCGTGCGGATCGCCCCAACCTTTGTAAGATCCGGCCCCAACACTCCGCCCACTTGCGAGACAGCATGACAAGTCGTACAAAAAGAGCGCTGGCTTTTGAACAACTCAGCTCCGCGCACAGCGCTACCGCCTTTCATCAAAGCGAGTAGTTCGTGCAAGCGGGCGAGCTGTTGCTGGCGCAGCGCCGGATCCGTGGCGACTGCCGGAGTTACCAACGGCAGCGCTGGCACGGAAAGAAGCTGGGGTAGAGCGAGCATGGCCAAAGCGGTTTGCGCCACCTCGGAGGAGGCGCCTTGTTTTCCGACAGCTCCGGTTGAAATCGCGGCACTATCGCCGATTTCATAAAGAGCGTAAGCTGTAGAATGAAATCCAAAGCGCTCGCCGGGAGCGTTTTGAATTAAAGCTGACACAGACTCCTTGTCCGCCATCCGCCCGAGAGACTCCGCTGCACTCCGGGCGACGTGAGGCTTCCCAGAAGCCAGCAGGGCGCGCAAGGCGGGGGCGGCAGCCCGATCCCGCCAAAGCCCCGCGCCGTAAGCAGCGAGCGTTTGCACCTCGGCGTCCTTGTCGGCAAGCGCCGCTCGCACCGCTGATCTAGCGGCGTCGCTCCTCACCCGCACCAACACCCACAAGGCGTTCAGACGCGCCCCAACAGAACCCTTTCCTGCGAGAACCGCAGACGCCACCCCGATGTCCCCGCGCTTCGCCAGCAAACCTACGGCTCGCGCGGCAACCTCATGGCGCATATCGGACAACCGCAGGGCGAGGTCCTCTACACTCGCCTTATCCCATTCCAACTTTACACCACGGGGATCCGCAATGCGGGTAACACCCTTGCGGGAAATTCTATAAATCGCTCCTAGAACTTCAGGTTTGAGCTCCTTGGAGGTCGGACAACAGATCTTGTACCAACCTCCAGTGTCCGCGACCAGGACGCTTCCGTCGGCATCTTCAAGCACCTCGGTGGGGTGAAAATCTGGGTTGTCAGAAACCAGCAGGTCGCTGTCGATCGTGCGAAACGTTGCGCCCTCCTGCACAAGTTTGTGACTGGAGACTTTGCGCAGGTTAAACTGCGCGCATAAAAGGGCTCCCTGCTGGCCGAGGGCAGCGCCGCGCAACAATTCCAACCCGCACGCAGCAGCAGGGCCCAGATGCGTCATTATTGGCATCAGCTCGCCCGTCCGAGGATGGCCTTCCAACACGCCATGCTCTTTGCCCCAGACCCCGCCATACACCGCATGAAGGATGCCGTCGCGCAAACCTGCACCGGGTTTCACGAAGAACGTCCCGCTCAGAAACCGTTCACCTGCACGGGAAAACACCACGTCGACCGGATTGTCCATTCCGCCAGTCACCAGCATTTCCCGGCCGCTGCCATCTGGGCGGGCGCGAAAAATATGCGACGCGCGTGTCACCAATTCACGTCCGTTGGCGAGCACATGCCGCTGCTCGGCAAACGCGCCTTTGCACCAATAAATGTACCCATCGGGGCCCGCGTATGGACCATGCAAATCATTGGCGCAGCCGGTCACCGTTCCTCCATCAAACCAGATCTCGCGCTTGTCCGCGACGCCGTCACCATCTGTGTCTGTGAACTTCCAAATCACCGGGGGCGCGGCCACGTAAAGAGAGCCGTCCAACCACATCGCGCCCTCTGGAAAAGACAGATGATCAGCGAAGACGGTGTGTTGATCAAAGCGGCCGTCCCCGTTCTTGTCGACCAGACGAAGAATCCTGTGCGTGGGATTCTTGAGCTGCTGCACAGGACGCTCGTTGGCGCCCGAGGAATCCGTGACATACAATGCGCCGGATTCGTCAAATGCCATGTTCACGGGCCGGTCTACCAGCGGTGGCGCAGCGACCTGCTCCACGGTGTAATCCTCCGGAACAGTGAGAGTGAGACTGCCAAACTTAAAGTCGCCCGCGCGCGCGCTTGAGGGAGTAATAGCCGGCAGAATAACGGCAAGGAAACACAGCTGCCGGAAAACGGCACAGCAGAGCTGATCCAAAGTAAGGCGAACGACAATCATGGGGGTGGATTCTCGAGATGGCTGCCGAGAAACTGAAGCAGTTCAACTCCAATAGGCAATCCATTAAACGGCCCGCTGTTAGAGGTTCGTTTTTTAAACTTGTCTCAACAACATTGTATTGAGCTCAATACTGAGGGAATGAGCGGCTGCAGCTAAGAAACCGAAATCGGGAAGGGCTTGGCTGAGCGCAATCAATCAAGACGGCGTCTCCCAGCATTGGAACCGCCAGCACAACACCCCGTGATCACTCCGAAAATTCGGCGACATCCATCGCCACGGCATACTCCCGTCCTTCGCGCACCACGCTGACCTGCAGCCGAGTCCCCGCTTTTTTCCCGGACAACGCTCGCTGCAACGCCGCTGGATTTTCGAGTACCTCGCCGTTGATTCGCACGATCACGTCGCCAACCTGCACCCCAGCCTTCTCCGCAGGCGAGCCCGGCTTGACCTGAGTAACGTACGCGCCCACCACCGCGCGCAACCCCACTTGGTTTGCAATCGCCGGAGTAAGTGCCATCGTCGATACCCCCAAGGTCTGCCGCTGCACCCGCCCGGTGAGCAGAATACTTTGCATTGAACGCTGCGCGACGTTGGAGGGAATCGCAAAAGAAATGCCCAACCAAGTCCCCGTATTGGCCGAATAAATTGCACTGTTAATGCCGATAATTTCCCCGCGATAATTTAGCAGTGGCCCGCCAGAATTACCCTGATTCACCGCGGCGTCCGTCTGCAAAAACTCCACGCCACTATCCCGCATTGCGCGGCCCTTCGCCGAAATAATCCCCTGCGTCACAGTTTCTTGCAATCCAAACGGATTCCCTACTGCAAGCACCGGTTGCCCCACTCGAATCTTGTCCGAATCAGCGAAACTCAACGCCTGTACAGGCCCTTTGATTTTCAGCACCGCAATATCCGTGGCCTGATCGCTCCCGATCAATTCCGCTGGCTCCACCCGACCATCCGTCATCTGAACCCGGATTTCCTCCATGCCCGCAATGACGTGGTGATTGGTCAGTACATGGCCCTCAGTGGAGACGATCACGCCCGAGCCGAGTCCCGTCTGAGTCTGTTCCACCACGCGCTGGTGGCGAGCCCCGAAGAGCAAGTCAAACGCGTCTAGAACCACAGGAACCCGCTGGCGAATCCTTGTCTGCGTAGTAATGCTAACCACTGAGGGTACAACAGACTCCACAAGGCGGGTATAATCCTCCTCCAATGCGGCAAGCGCTGGAAATTGCCCGCCAGAAAAACGAGTCGAGGACAGCGGCTTCACCGCTGCGCTCCCCGGAACCAGCGGTGATTCCGGCAGAGTCGCCGCAGGATGCCATTGCTTCCAGGCTATCACAGCCAGCAGCAAAACTGCTACAATTGAAAGCCACCTGCGCATCATAATAAACTTCTTAGTAACGGCTTAGAGCTTCCAAACCGTACTGCCTCCGACGATCGTGCGGACTGCCCTGCCTTTCAACTCCCACCCGTGAAACGGCGTATTGCGGCTCAGTGAGAAACTCGCGTCCCGATCTACTCGCCACTCCAAACCTGGGTTAATCAGAGTCACATCCCCTAATGCGCCCGGCGAAAGCGTTCCACAATCCAACCCCAAAAGACGTGCGGGATTGATCGTATACATCTCTATTAACCTATTCAAATCAATCACCTTACGCTTATGGATAAGAATGTCCAGAAACAGCCCCAGCTCTGTCTCCAGGCCCAGAATCCCAAACGGAGCCTGATCAAATTCCACTTCCTTCTCAAACCCGCAATGCGGCGCATGATCGCTGGCTAAAATCGTAATCGTCCCATCTGCAATACCTTCCAGAAGCGCTTCGATATGCTCCTCGCTGCGCAATGGCGGATTCATTTTAAAATTTGTGTCGTACCCCTTCACCGACTCGTCGCTCAGCGCGATGTGGTGAGGACAGACCTCCCCGCTCAGCGGCACTCCCCTTTTGCGGGCCTCCCGCAGCGCCCGAACGCTTCCCGCTGCGCTGAGATGCTGGCAATGCACTGGCGTACCAGTGAGCTCCGCGAGCAGCGCGTTGCGTTGTACAATAAGTTCCTCCCCTGCTGCAGGCCAGCCGGGCAGCCCAAGCACCGTGCTCCAATAGCCCTCATGCATGACGCCCTTACCCACGAGCGAATAATCCTGGCAGTGATCCATCACCGTCAGCCCAAACATCTTCGCATACTCCAAGGCTCGCCGCATGAGTTCGTGATTTTGAATACAGCGCCCGTCATCGGTAAGTGCAACAACGCCCGCTTTTTTCAACGCCCCTATTGGTGCCATCTCTTCACCCGAAATACCCTTGCTCAGCGCGCCGGTCGCATGCACCCGCACGCACGCCTCCGCTCGCGCCTTCTCCAAAAGCCACGCCACGGAGGAAGCGCTGTCCAAGGACGGCGTCGTATTCGGCATACACACCACCGTTGTAAAACCTCCCGCAGCGGCGGCCCGCGCGCCCGAAGCGATTGTCTCCTTGGCCGACTGTCCAGGCTCCCTCAAGTGCACGTGCAAATCCACTAACCCTGGTGTCACAACCAACCCAGTGCAGTCTATGATTTCCGCATCCTGAGGAACCTTCAACCCAGCGCCCGCGATCCGTCCATCTACAATAAGCACCTCGCCGACGCCGTCGCGATGGTTTGCCGGGTCGATGACCCTCCCGTTTTTAAGCAACAGCGCCTTCGACATAAATTTTTACCATTTAAGTTATTACAACCACTCTCCTGAACGTGCGGCGTTGCACAGGTAAAGCACCGCCATGCGTACAGCAAGTCCGTTGGTGACCTGCTGGAGAATCACACTGCGTGAGGAGTCCGCCACGTCGCTGTCAATTTCAACTCCGCGGTTGATTGGACCGGGATGCATCACCAAACAGTCCTCCCGCAGCCGCGCCGCGCGGGCCTTGGTCAATCCAAACAAGGAGGTGTACTCACCTAAACTCGGAAAATACTCTTTACGCTGCCGCTCGTGCTGAATGCGCAGCAGGTTAATGACGTCCAACTCGGGCAGCAGCGCATCAAGGTCATGCGAAATTGAGACACCAAGGCGTTCAAGCTCCGTTGGAACTAACGTGCTTGGACCTACTAGCGTCACCTTTGCTCCCAGCCGCGTGAGTGCGAAAATATCGGAGCGTGCGACGCGGGAGAACAAGATATCGCCCACAATCGCGACGTGGAGGCCCTCAATACGCCCCTTGTGCTCGCGAATCGTGAACGCGTCCAACAGCGCCTGTGTGGGATGCTCATGCGAGCCATCGCCTGCGTTCACGACACTGGCATCCAGTCGCTCGGCCAGAAACTGCGCAGCCCCAGCCGAACTGTGCCGCAACACAATCATGTCTGCATGAAGGGCTTGCAAGTTTAGAGCGGTGTCCTTGAGCGTCTCCCCCTTGGTCAGGCTGGACGCCGTTGCACTCATGTTAATCACGTCAGCGCTCAGACGCTCCGCAGCCAGTTCAAAAGAGATCCGCGTCCGCGTCGAGGGTTCGACAAAAAAGTTCACCAGCGTTTTACCACGCAAAGCCGGCACCTTTTTAATGTGCCGCGTTCCAACGGATTTAAAAGCTGCCGCAGTGTCCAGCAGCAAAGTGAGCTCTTCCTTGGTAAGCGATTGTAACCCGGTAAGATCCTTATGAATCCAACGAGCTGGTTCCGCTTTAACAACAAGGGATGGGGGATCTGATGAGCTCATCTTGAAACAAATCCCGTGCGGCGCGGACCCCGCGTCACACGCTCAAGCCAAACTCCTTCCAGCTGATCTTGTGGAGGCAACCGCACAAATACCCGCTCATCAGCACCAACCTCCATCACCTTGCCCACATAATCCGCGGCGATCGGCAATTCCCGCATCCCACGATCCACTAGAACCGCGTACTCGATGCGACTAGGGCGCCCGAAGCTCGAGAGCGCATCCAGTGCGGCACGACAAGTGCGCCCCGATTGCAACACATCGTCCACCAACACCAGAGCGCCGTGTGCAAGTTGGGCAGGCAGACGCGAGGGCTGCACTGCGAAAAGCAAGTTTCGCGCACCGATGTCATCGCGGTGCATGGAGATATCTATGGCTCCACAAAAAGGGCTACGCCCCGTTGCAGCCTCGATGAACTTGCCGAGTCGCGCTGCGATCTCCACCCCGCGTGAAGGGATCCCGATAAGTGCCAGTTGTTCAGGCTCTGGATGCCGCTCCAAGATCTCACGCGCCATGCGCTCCAGAGTGAGGTGAATTGCCGCAGCATCCAAGACAGCAAGAGCCGTATTGGGAAGCGGTTGCGCCGGAGTGGCTAACGTGGCTGACACAGGGTAAGTGAACGACGGTTACAGAATAAACAGCGTTCTCTAAATCATGCGACTCATGCCGACTTCCTGGTGGCGCTGCAGCCGCCAGTTTGAGCGGTATCGCAAAATCCAATCTAGGAGCGCTTTTTCAAAGCCTATGTCGTGGCCTGCCTTTTCGCTCTCTATCCACTTGTGGCGCAAGATCTCGTCGCGCTCTGCAAGGAACTCTCGATAAAGGAGCGAGTCCTTCACAAGGTCGGCGTTGTGACCTCCAGCCGATAGCTGGGCGGCCGCGTTTGGGGAAGCTTGGGAAGATGCGGAAATGGAACTCATAAAGGGGTGGCTTGAGAACAAAACTATAAAGAGCTTAAGGCGTAATTGCAGGCTTTTCCAGCACGCCGCGCAAAGAATTCGCCAAACCTATAAAACTCGCCGCAATTTCCCCTTCAGGAACCGCACCAGTCACCGGCAAACCCCTGTCGCCAGCCTCACGGGTGGCGATATCAATGGGAATCTGCGCCAAAAGCGGCACTCCTAACCGCTCTGCCTCACGCTGACCACCGCCAGTGCCAAAAATATCGTACCGAACGGAATCCGAAGGACAGAGGAAGTAGCTCATGTTCTCAACGATACCGAGTACAGGAACGTTCACCTTGTGAAACATGCTAACGGCCTTGCGCGCGTCGATCAGGGCGACTTCCTGCGGAGTGGTTACAATCACAGCTCCGTCCAATGCAACTGTTTGTACAATAGTCAGTTGAATGTCGCCGGTGCCCGGAGGTAAATCCAGAACGAGGTAATCGAGGTCGCCCCAGTCCACCTGCCGTAGAAATTGCTGCGTGTATTTTGTCACCATCGGACCGCGCAGTACCGCAGGCGCTCCGTCTTCCAACAAAAAGCCCATGCTCATGAGGCGTAGTCCGTAGCGCTCCACAGGTTGAATTTTGCCTGTTTCAGCATCCGCAAACGGCCGCTGCTGGGTGCCAAACATCAACCCGATGCTGGGCCCGTAAAGATCGCAATCACAGAGTCCAACGCTGGCTCCCGTACGATCCAGCGCCACCGCTAAATTGGCCGCCACCGTGCTCTTTCCAACGCCTCCCTTTCCACTGGCGACGGCAATGATGTGCTTGACTCCCTCAATCGTCGAGGCGGCGGAGGCTGCTGCACCTGTCGCGCCGGTCACCGCTGCTGGTTGCGCAGGTGCTTGCACATCAACTCGTACCACCACAGATTCCACTCCCGTCAAACTCCGCAACAATACCTCGCTCTCCTCCTTAATTTGCTGAGGCACTTTCAAATCCGCAGTTGTCACCGCCAACTGTACGCTCACCGCCCCCCCAGCTATCTCCACCTTCTTCACTAAACCAAAGGACACTATGTCCCGGGAAAATCCGGGATATCTTACCCCGGCGAGTTTTTCGAGGATCTGCGATTCTTGAAGCGTTGCCATAGGAGGTGAGGATCAGGGGTGAGTGGGTGTAAAGGCAATGGGAACTTGCAAGTGAACACGTCGAAGCCGCCCTACTCTGAAGGCGGCAGTAGACGCGCACGCTGATCCCGCAAGGGAAGCCGCACGGTAAATTCGAGTCCTTGTCCATCATGTGAAACCAGGTCGATCTCCCCACCGTGCTCCCTCACTATCCTGCGCACAATTAAAAGTCCTAGCCCTGAGCCGGTCTGTTTGGTGGTGAAATAGGGCTCAAAAATCTTGCTCATATTCGTGGCGGCGATGCCTCCGCCGGTATCCAAAAATGTGATTCGGATGTAATGATTTTCCAACTCACTCTCAATTCGCAGCACTCCGCCACGGCGCATCGCTTGGACTGCGTTTTTAATGATATTGAAAAACGCCTGCTTAATCTGCGTTCGATCCACTACCGCCAGAGGAAGATCCGTCCGCAAGCGCTGTTCCACCTGCACATCCCTATCGCTGATCTCCGGCTCTAGAAACTGCACCGACTCACAAATAAGCGAGTTGATGTTCTCCAATCCCACCTCCAGATGTGCTGGCCGGATCGCCCCCAAAAACTGCTGCACAATCGCATCCAAGCGCTCCACCTCCCCCTTGGCCACGGCCAGCAAATCCTGCAGATCTCCGCGGGAATCCTCAGGCAACCTGCGCAATTTCCTCTCTAGCAATTGCATGTGAATGTTGAGCGAGTTAAGCGGATTGCCGATTTCATGCGCAACTCCCGCAGCTAGAAGCGTCAACGCTGAGAGCCGTTCACTGTGGATTGTCTCCTCCGTGGAGCGACGGTGCTCGGTGATGTCCCGCAAGATCACCGCAAACCCGACGGGCTCGCGCTCAAAACCTCCAGCAAGATGCTTTGCAACAGGCTTTTCCAAAAACATTGGCTCGACGTAGAAATTCAGGAAGCGGTGCTGCGGATAAAACACCTCGACGTCGCGCGATACTACTTTGCCCAAGCCGAGCAGCTGCTCCCAAGCAATTCCACGCAAACATTCCCGCACAGGACGGTTCATCGACTGCTCGCGATCCAGCCCCAACAGCTCGCACGCTCCCCGGTTCAAATAGCTCACGCGCCCCTGCAGATCGGTAACTATGACTCCCTCGTGAATGGCATTAAAGATTGTCTCAAGAAAGCCCTTCTCGTCAGCCAAACGAGTCAGATAGGACTCCAAATCCTGAGGACGCACACGCCCGATGCGCTCGATTAATTTGTCTAAAAAGCCCGAGTTCATAGCGATTCTATTCCTTAATACGCAGGCGAATCGGCCGATCCAGTTCCCCTGCTAAACCAGACGCGGCGCTTAACCGCCTGCCATTAAGTTTCGTACGTAAGCAGAAGGCAGATAGTTTTCAATCACCACATGAACCTTCCCCTCCCGGTATACGCGCACTTCAGGGACGCTGATTGCCGGAGTTTTTGTGGAGCTAAACAATACGTCGTCATGCGTGGCATTGAGCCGATTCGCAAAACGATCCGGCGTCAACGTCCCCCCAAGATGATCACTCCGGCCAGTAGCCACATGCAAGGTCCCAAGGATTTTCTCATCCTGAATGTCGCGGCCACTGGGAGGTAATTCCTGGGTGCCAAAACCAAGCTCACCTAACTCCCCTGTCACCGGATCCGACACGAGTTTGACGTTGTGAGCGTCGACTACCTCTGCACTTCCGCGCAGCAACCGTGCATAAACGATGCGCCCCTCTTTAACCGTCATCATCCCCAAGGTGCCGTCTTCGTATTGCATGGGAAACGCGCCCTCAGCCGTCACCGGCACAAAGTAGACTTCACCCGCCGGCAAATTCGCGACATCGGGCTCGGTGCCGGGACAAATTCCATGGCTTTTTTGGGCCTCTTGTCGCCCGAGCTCCAAGCGTAGCGTGGCTGACTCGCCCTCGGCAATAAACTCAATTTCAACACGATCCGCACGAGTCAACCCCTGACGAAAGCGCTCTGCTAAAACGCTCACCTCATTGTAATCCACCGACAAACCTGTGCGCAAAATTATCTCGTTTAATCCGTGTAACGTCGCTCCACGGAAACCGAACTCCTTAGCAGAAGCCGTCAGCGGCGCAGTTGCAGAGTAGGTCGAAACACACAAAATCAAATTATACTGACTGTAAATCACGTCCCTAAATGAGACCGTTTCGCCATCCACGTTGACGCATGTATCCGGCAAATCCAGATTGCTACCACCGGTGAGTTCGTAGGCAAACATATCTGCCCCCTGCATGCCAAACTCTTCCAAAACGCCATCCCGTAAGCCTTCGTAGAATACTTCGTGGGCGTACCGCTGGATAGTAAACTCCGGATGTGACAGAAACCCAAAGTCCTTCATTAAAGCTGGTTGAGGCAGATCGATTAAAATGCACACCTTCTCACCGCCAACGGGACTGAATACCGTTTTTAAAAGACGACTCAGGCTGAAAGGCGGGAATGTGCGATCGCTATAGGCGTTGGTCAAATGGCCTAGCGGCGGTTGGGAACGGTTGATTTCATTCATGACAGATTGAGTGGGCTATAATTGGCGGGGAGAGTGAAATTGAGCGAACTCAAAAAATGAAGGCCTTCGACAAATCCTTATTGAAGGTGGGGCAGTCCGGCCACTTTCGTGCGCAAGCAATTCAGCAGTATTGACTTTCATCTTCATGAGAAAACGAGACTTCCGTGGCGGACATCCACATCCTTCAGACTAAAATGCTGGTGCAAAGCGACTTTCCGATACTCAAAAATTCGCTTAAGCTCCGGCCGCACTAAAAACCTCTCCACCAGCGCCATTCCGGGTAGCCAGCTAAAAGGCACCGCGTATTTCACAAAGTCGAAAAGCAGTGTTCCTCCGTTTTCCTCGCGAAATGCGTGCGTGTGCCGCCAGACCGCATAAGGCCCCCTCACTTGTTCATCCGTAAAATCATAAGGGGGATTCCACCCCGTGATCTTCGAGCTCCACCGCATCGGCAACCCATGCAGCCGCACATGGTATTCAATCAGCGCGCCCACCTGCATCACAATCGGAAGGGGGCTTAGAATCGTGAATCCAATTTCGGGTGGAGTTATTTTTTCTAAATTCTGCGCCTCAGAAAAGAAGGCATGAACTGCCTTGAGCGGCAGAGGCAGCCACTCCTTCGCTTCCAAGGTTCGCATACTACAATTCTTTAATTCGGCCATTTGGAAAAAGTTATGGGCGCCGAGGCCTTCGACGCATCGCATCCAGCTCTACGTCCAATTCCTCCAGAGAGCCAAGCAACTTGGCCCCCAACGCTTCCAGTGTTGGCGCGTACGCCGCAGCCGCCCACCCCCCGACAAGCACCTGGATGTGATCCGGCAGAACCCGGCCCAGCTCTATTAGTTCCCGCACAAGATGAGGGTCATCCTCTGGATACACAATGCTCAGAGCGAGGACGCTAGCGCCGAAGGCCTGCACCGCTCCCGCGAGCTCAAACGCGGGAAGGCTCGCGCCAACCACCGCCACCCGCCAACCCGCATTGGCCGCTGTCGCTGCCACAATCATGCCTCCGAGATCGTGAACCTGTCCCGAAGGGGTTCCCACCACTATCCGGGGAGCCCTTGGGTCGATGTGGTACTGCCGTGTCAGATTCCACGCGAACATCTTGGCCATCCCTGTGAAAAAATGCTCCTGCGCTGCCGTCATTGTACCCGCCCGCCAAAGCTCTCCAACCTGCCTCGCTATGGGAGCCAACACATTGCGGAGCAAACCTTGATCACCTAGTTTGATTTGGGCACGTTGGAAAAAAGAATCAAGAGCCTGAGTATCGAGGCGCTCCACGGCGGCCAACCCCTCCTCAATCCCAACAGGATCAAGCTCATCCTGAGCGGTCTTACCGTCTGCGGCATGCCCTGCAGCCCGGGCATCGGCGGAGTTAGCGGATTCCAAAAGACGGAGTTGCGCATTATCCAAATGCGCCAGCCTGCTAATAAGCCGCCCGCCTCTAACCGCACTCGCCAAAAGCCTTAGCCGTTCAACCTCGACCTCAGAATACATCCGATGCCTACCAGGCGAGCGCGCAGGCTCAATGGCCCCATAACGTCGCTCCCAGGCTCGAATGGCGTGGGCGCTCAGGCCGGTACGGCGGGACACAGTTTGAATGGATACGGTGTCCATGGCAAAAAACTAGACAAGCGAACCTCAATAACAAGCAATATCCCAAATATAATGAACAATATCTAGATTAATCCTCGACAAATATTAAACACACACCAAAAATCGCAACTACCAGACGCCGATTATGAGCTTTTTCAACCCCAACATCAACACAGCCGGACGCGTTGCCCGAGGGCTCTGCGGCTTATTATGTCTCGGCTCCGCCTATCCTCTCCGAGAGCACACCCTGCCAACGGTACTCTTAGTTGGAAGCGGTATTTTTATGTTTTTCGAAGCGGCCCGCGGCTGGTGCGTGGCGCGGGCCTGTGGCTTGAAAACGCCCCTTTAATCGCCCTACCGAAGCTCAAAGTTCCCACGACGTAAACACCCCAATGCCCCGCGAGATTGTTATTATTGGAGCCGGCCCCGGCGGCCTTGCCTCGGCCATTCTTCTTGGCGCGGCTGGCTTCAAAGTCACTCTGCTAGAAAAGATGCACACCGTCGGCGGGCGCACTTCCTCTATCGAAGAGAAAGGCTTCCGCTTCGACCTAGGACCGACCTTCTTCCTCTATCCAAAGATTTTAGATGAAATCATGCAGGTTGCTGGCACCTCTCTGCGAAGGGAGGTTGAAATGGTACGTCTCGACCCGCAGTACCGCGTGCAATTTGGGGCGGGTGGCCAAATTGACGCCACGGCCGATCCAGTACGCATGGAGGAGCAGATTGCAAAGCTGTGTCCAAAAGATGCGGGCGGCTTCCGGAAATTCATGGCGGATAACCGCAATAAATTTAACAGCATCCGCAACTGTTTAGAGAGACCTTTTCTGGGCTGGTCGAGTCTTTTGGCGAAAGAGGTTTTGGCTTCCATCACACACATCCGACCTTGGGAATCAGTTGATGACTACCTGCACAAGTTCTTCTCAGACGAACGGGTGCGACTGGCGTTCAGCTTTCAAAGTAAATATCTAGGAATGTCCCCATTTCGCTGTCCAAGTTTGTTCAGCATCCTGAGCTATTTGGAATACGACTATGGCGTCTGGCACCCTGTGGGCGGCTGCGGAGAAGTCAGCAGAGCAATGGCACGAGTTGCGGAGCGCATGGGAGTGGATGTACGTCTCAACGAGTCGGTGGACTCACTCGAATTCGTGGGAAAAAAGGTAGTCGCGGTACGCACCAAGGTTGGGCGCTACGCCTCGGATGCCTTGGTGATAAACGCAGATTTTGCCCACGCCATGCGCACGCTGGTCCCAGATGCCCTGCGCAACCAATGGACCAACAAGAAGTTGGATGAGAAGAACTATTCCTGCTCCACCTTTATGCTTTATCTCGGGGTTAAAGGTGGGTTTCCGGAAATGCCCCATCACACTATCCAGATATCGCCGGAGTACCGCAAAAACCTGCAGGAAATCGAGGATCTAAAGGTGTTGCCAAGCGTCCCCTCTTTTTATGTTCAGAACGCCTGTGTCACGGATCGGAGCCTCGCGCCGGAAGGGCACAGCACCATTTATCTGCTCGCCCCAGTTCCACACCGCACAGCAAACATAGACTGGGTGGAGGAGAAGTCTAAGTTTAGAGATCAGCTTTTAGACGCAGCAGAAGCGGCGGGATTTGGTGGACTGAAGTCTAGGATTTGCTTTGAAAAAATAGTCACTCCCGACGATTGGGAGCAGTCCTATTCCATTCACCTTGGGGCCACATTCAACCTCGCCCACTCACTCAAACAGATGCTCCATTTCCGTCCAGGAAACAGGTTCGGAGACCTGGAGGGAGTGTACCTCGCTGGCGGAGGCACTCATCCAGGAAGCGGCCTTCCTGTCATTTATGAGGGCGCCCGGATAACAGCGAAGTTGATTTGCGAAGACTACCGCGTGCCGTTTTCGATGGAGTCTGTTGCGCCATCGTGGGTCGAAAATCAGGAACAATGCAGCGGACCAATCGCCGCCAAAGTGGCTGTCCAAGCCGCTTCTCATTGCTAGCCATCTCATCTTATGGTTATCACTTCCAACTCAGTGCTGCTTGTATTCTTTGTGTGGACTTGCGCTTTCCACGCAAGTCGGCGTCCCGTTACGGGAGCCTTTCGCGTCCGGGGGGACCGCGGAGGGTTCATCCAAGCGGGGCGTCGACTTGCGTGGAACACGTTCTCCGAGACGCCCACCACCACCGCCCTTGGCCCGACCTCGGATCCCAGAGAATTGGCACCTGCGCTGTACTGGCACTAACTCTTATGTGCCCGCCTCCCGCGTCCACTGATTTTTCACTCGAGCGCAGGGAATTGCCACAAGCACGCAAAGCAGGTCTCCTCTGGAGCAATTCCCCCCTGCAGGGGCGTCTGCAGATCCTCCGAGGGTTTAGGCATGCCCTCGCCGAACACGCTTCAGAATTGGCAAAATTAGCCGCTTCTAACGCGCACCCTATTCAGGAAGTTTTAGTTTCAGAAATTCTTCCCCTACTAGAGGCCTGCCGCTTTCTTGAACGTGCCGCACCGAAACTGCTCAGAACACGCACGTTCGGAGCCGCGCACCGCCCCCTATGGCTAGGCGGAGTCCAGACACAGTTGCGAAGGGAGCCCATGGGCGTCATTGCGATCATCTCGCCATCGAACTACCCGCTGTTTCTCGGAGGCACGCAAGTGCTTCAAGCACTAGTCGCTGGAAATGCCGTTCTCTGGAAGCCTGCGCCTGGATGGGCTCCAGCAGCCCGCGGTTTTGCCGAGCTTCTCTCATCTGCCGGGCTTCCAGTAGATCTTTTGCAAATCCTTCCCGACACTCTGGATGCTGGTATAAATCTAGTGAGGAGTGCCGTAGATAAAGTCATCTTCACAGGCGGAGGTGAAAACGGGCGAGACGTTCTACACGCATTAGCCGACCGCGCCATCCCGGCAGTTGTCGAACTATCAGGTTGCGACGCGGTTTTTGTTCGCGCCGATGCTGACCTGCAGCTGACCGCTCGTGCTTTGCGGTTCGGGATGACCCTGAATCAGGGCAAAACCTGCATGGCCCCTCGCAGAGTTTTTGTGGCACAAGGAGTTGCAGAGACTCTCGAGGTCCTGCTGCTAAAGGAACTCACTGACTTTCAGTGCGCCGCAATCTCCGAGGAACTCTCCGAAGCACAGGCCGTTCGGCTATGTGAACTGCTGTTGGATGTGAAAACCAAGGGTGGACGACTTCTGCGTGGTGGCCTCAACGCAGATGGAACCATCGACATGCCACTCGTTTTCACCGGAGCGCATCCCAGAATGCGTCTCTTTTGCGAGGAGATCTTCGCCCCCGTTATTGGCTTTATGGCAACCCAGTCCGACGAGGCTGCTCTGCAAGCCGCTTCCCTATGTGGATTTGCGCTGGGAGCCTCCATTTTTAGCCGCAGCCATGATGAAGCGGAGCAACTCGCAACCCGCATTCATGCGGGGATCGTTTGCATCAACGATTTGATTGTCCCGAGCGCCGATCCTCGCGTCCCATTTGGTGGGCGCTCTAAAAGCGGCTATGGCGTCACCCGCGGGGCTGAGGGGCTGCTGGAACTCACCCGCATTAAGGTCATCCAAACTCGCCGCGGCGGGATGACTCCACATCTGGATTCCCCGACGCCACAACCGGATTTGATCGTGGCGGTTATCGGGCTGCTCCACTCGGGGAGTTGGAGGAAGCGGCTCAGAGCCCTGACTAACTTGGTACGAATAAGCCGCAATTTACCTACTAGAAAACAAGCACTTAAAACAACATGAAATCATCTGGCGCAGATCCTGTGGTGGTTATTGGTGGTGGATTGGGTGGACTCGCCTCCGCGTGCACATTGGCTGCCCGCGGCCACCAAGTGCGACTTCTGGAAACCAACACATGGCTAGGAGGCAAAGCAGCCGTACATCAGGACCAAGGGTTCCGCTTTGATATGGGCCCTACAATTGTCACGATGCCATCGGTGTTACGGAAGATTTTCGCAGAAGCTCATCGTCAACTTGAATCCGAGCTTGAGCTCGTCCGCATTGACCCCCAATGGCGCAGTTTTTTCTCCGATGGTTCCACCCTAGATCTTGTCCCCGATGGCTACGAAATGGAACATCGCATAGAGGCGTTTGCTCCTGGCAGCGGCAGTGGAATCGGGTATCGAAAATTTTTGAATCTTGCGGCGCGGCAGGCCGAAGTTTCGCAGCGTGTTTTTTTCTGGCGGCCCATCGGCAGCATGCTGGACATGTTCTCCCCAAAAGACATGATCCGCGCCGGCTCCCTAAGTGATGTGCTCGCAATCCGCATGGGGCGTACCGTTTCTGGCCTGCTTCGATCCTATGTTTCGGACGAACGGGTCTCGCAGATGCTGGACCATTTCACCCAGTACGTTGGCTCCTCGCCCGAGCTCTCGCCCGCAGTGCTGTGCGGCATCGCCCATCTGCAATCCAGCGAGGGCGTGTGGTATCCCATCGGGGGCACGGCAGCCGTTCCTGCAGCGTTACGGCGTCTGGCCATGGAACTAGGGGTGGGCATTCAAACGGGCGTCTCTGCAACTCAGATAATCGTGGAAAGCGGCCGCGCCGTGGCTGTGGAAACTTCTTCCGGAGAACGAATAGCCGCTTCTGCTGTCGTCTCCAACCGGGACAGCGTGCGCACTCATCGTGATCTTCTTGGGGGCGTTGAATCCAAACGTTTTGAGCGAAGACGTTCCTACGAACCCGCCTGCTCGGGCGTTGTGCTTTACCTCGGTTTAAACAAACGATACGAGCATCTGCTTCATCATAATTTCGTTTTCAGTGCGGACCCGCATGCGGAGTTTCGCGCGATTTATTCTGAGGGCGTCCCGGCTCCAGACCCAACCTGCTATGTCTGCGCCCCGTCAGGGACCGAGCCGGGTGTTGCGCCGCTCGGGGGCGAGGCGTTGTATGTGCTGGTTCACACTCCTTATTTACGACCTGGGCAGGACTGGAGCAAACTGCTCCCCGACTACAGGCGCGTCATTTTAAACAAGCTAAAGCACACGGCGGGGCTGGAGGATATCGAGTCCCGTATCGTCACAGAACATGTTTTAACGCCGCAGGATATTCATGAGAGATATCAAGTGCTCAACGGCGCGATTTACGGCCTTGCCAGCCACGGACGTTTTACTGGGACGTTGAAGCCCAACAACCGGAGTCCCGATGTTCGCGGCCTGTACTTGGCAGGCGGCTCCGCCCACCCCGGACCGGGGATGCCGATGGCGCTGATGAGCGGCTGGATTGCGGCCGACGCCCTCGACCAAGATCAACACGCCCTACTCCACGCCTAATCTCGTGAGCAGCCCGCATACTCCCTCAGCCGACACCCACGGGGAAATTGTACCCATAATGCTCTCCTGTTTTCTGCGCTACATTCAATGGAGCCTCAAGCGCCACTTTCATGGCGTTTATTTGGCACCCGGCAGCAAGCCTCCACAATTTGAGCCACATCAGCCTTTGATCGTTTACCTCAACCACGCCTCTTGGTGGGACCCGCTTTTGATGCTTTGGTTAGGCGCCCTCCTTTACCCTGGGCGCCGCCAGTACGGCCCAATGGACGCAGCACAACTGGAGCGTTACTCCTTCTTTAAGTACTTGGGGGTATTTGGTGTACGTCAGGGAGGCAATTTAGCCGCGCGCTCTTTTTTACGTAACGCGGAATCGCTGCTCAGCCGGCAAGGATCCATGCTATGGCTTACCCCCCAGGGTCGATTCGCCGATATTCGGGAACGCCCTGTGCGCTTTGCTCCAGGACTCTCGCACCTCGCAACGCGGTTGCCTGAGGCCGTCTTTATCCCACTTTCTTTTGAATACACCTTCGGCCAGGAGCGCCATCCAGAGATTTTCATCCGCTTCGGCACTTCGCAAAAAGGCACCCAACTTGGTGCCAATGCGCACTCAGCACAGTCCGCTTTGGAGCAGGCCATGGAAGCCAATCAGGACGCTCTGAAGGATGCTGTATGCGTTCGCGCTCCCGGGTTATTCACGCCACTGCTTTCCGGCCACGGGGGAGCATCATTTCCCTACGACCTGTGGCGCAAATTTAAAGCCGCGATTACTGGAACATCCGTTAACCTCAACCACGGAAATTTATGATGCATCCCGGGTGGCTGATCTTTAGCTGCGTAGCGGCTGCAGTGCCAGCGGCTTTGGTTGCAACAAACCTCAAGCGCCTGGCACCCTTGCCCTCCCCGGCGATGAGGCGACTTCCATCTGTTTCTGTCCTCATTCCCGCGCGCAACGAAGAAGCGAACATTCGGATGGTGATAGAATCCGTGCTGGCTTGTAGTGGCGTGGAATTGGAGGTTCTTGTTTGGGATGATGGATCCACCGATGACACGGCCAGTATAGTGCGGGCACTTAGCGTTCGGGACCCAAGGGTTTCTCTTGTAGCAGGGGCGACGCTGCCCTCAGGATGGGCTGGAAAACCGTTTGGTTGCTGGAACTTAGCACAGCGGGCAAAAGGCGATCTACTTCTATTTATAGACGCCGACGTACGTCTTCGTGCAGGAGATTCTTTAGCCCGGATTTGCTCTGCGTTTCTGCGCCCAGACTTGGACCTGCTCAGTGGCGTCCCATGGCAGCGGGTGGAGTCGCTCTGGGAAGTCATGTTTGTGCCGCTGATCCATTTTGTGCTCGTGGGATTCCTCCCCTTGCAACGCATGCGAGCCTCCACTAGCCCAAGTCTCGCAGCCGCCTGCGGGCAGTTCATGGCTTTCCGGCGGGAAGTCTATTTGAGGATGGGCGGCCACTCGCAAGTTAAGGGCAGTTTCCACGAGGGGATTGGTATGGCTCGTGCGATGAGGAATGCGGGACGCATTACGGATCTCAGCGATCTCACTGATGTTAGTCTCTGTCGGATGTACTCCAGCGCTGGAGAGGTATGGCGAGGATTCGCAAAGACGGCGCATGAGGGATTGGCGGCGCCGCGGTCTTTTTTGCCATTCAGCATTTTGTTGTTTTTCGGACAGGTGTTTCCAGCGGTTGCACTCCTAAGCACTGGACTAAACCGCGTCTCGGCGCTTTGGGCTCTCCTTGCACTTGCTTTGAGCTATGCCACGCGTGGCGCCCTGGCTTTGCGTTTTAAGCACCCCCTAAGTTCTGTTCTGTTGCATCCCCTCAGCGTCGCATTACTCCTACTCAACCAATGGTACGGGGCTGCACGCTATTGGATTGGAAAGCCCGTACATTGGCGCGGACGAGCGACAGCAATCATCATGCTTGCCCCACTCTGCATCCTGAATGCAGCGGAACCGGTACGCTGCCCGGAGTTCACACTCGAGGATCAACACAGCATCAAACACGAAATCCGGTTCCCGCGCCCGAGGCCGCTATACCTCGTTGCGGCCAGCAGGGGCGGTACCGGAAACATCGCTGGTTGGGTTAAGCCTGTGGTCGATGCGTACGGCGAGCAGGTTGATATTTTTGGCCTCGCCGCAGTGCAAAGCGTTCCAACCCCATTGCGCTGGGCGGTGCGATCACTCATCCGCGATGGCACAAGCTGTCCCGTGCTCATGGACTGGGCGGGCAATTGCATTCCTAAACTTTGTGCGCCGAGCCTGAGCACCTCGATTTTTGTCGTCCAATCTGACGGTCAAATCCTTCTAAACTTGGAAGGCCCTGCGACTCCCTGCGGGCTTGCGAGCGTAAAATCAGAGCTCGACCGCGCCCTCCAAACAAAGCTCAAACCTCGGGTTAAATGATACCACGGAAAAGTACCAGACAGACCCGGCGCTAGGCCGACTAGCAAAGTG
>CALQFT020000009.1 GCA_943329925.2 Opitutus sp. GAS368 | reverse complement strand
GCTCCCCCACCAGATCGTGCGCGACGAAAACGAGGCAACTTAATGCGTAACCATCCGTAAATTGGAATCGCAGTAAACCGCGCTCTTCCAGATGCAACGGCGTGACGCCCACCTCCTCCTGCGTCTCCCTGATGGCGGCCTCCAGCCCAGTCTCACCCGCCTCCAACTTGCCTCCCGGTGCATTGATTTTACCAGCCCCCAAGCCCCGCTTCTTGTGGATGAGCAGCACTCGCCCCTCCTTGATAATGAAACAGAGGTTTGCACGCTCCGAGGGAATCCATGTGGTCCAATCCATAAAAAGAGCAAACCGAGGTTAGGGCCGGGAGGAAAGCACTTTGGCGGTTAACGCTCGCGAAAAATGTTTGCTCGCCCCGAAAAATTGCCCCTCGCGGGAGAATAATCACACCCAGGGCGCCTTCCTTCCTTATTCAAATCGCACTCGAGCCTGTCTTAAACCCCTCTTAACGAAGTTTTTCAAGCGCCCCCTCCGAGGAAGCCGAATAAATATCCAGCTTCTCGGGGGTGAAGGCCCAAACCTCAAAGCTTACTTCACGATCCTCCGTTTTCCGAATAATCCGGACACGTTCCTTTGTGTTCAACCGGTTAAGTAGCGCGGTCTGGAGCGCGGGTGGTGCGGCATCCCATTCGATGCGCTCTTCTCGTTCAGCAACAGCACCATCAGCATCAAAAGTGAGCCACACTGTGCCGGTGGGATGGGCGATGCCCGCCGTGAAATAAACTTGTCCGTTTTCCTCGGTGCGATAGCACTTTTCGAGAGGTTCACCGTTGAGGCGGCGCTTGAGCGTTTTAAGCACAGGCGCAGGAACTTCTGCTTCTGAAATCTCTTTGCTGAATAGCTTCCCATCAGCGAAATAAGATATGGATTTCGGGCCCTTGGGCGTCTCAAGGTCGATTTCAAAAATTAACGCCCCTCCCTCAAAGGTCCTTACCAAACCGCCCAGCGTATTGCCTCCTGTAAGTAACTTTGATAAAGCGACTTGAACAGGCTGCGGAAGCTCTTCATTAAATAGTTCAACGCTAAGGGGCACTCCCGCCGCATCAAAAGTCCACTCCCTAACTTTTGGGCCCGCGGAGATTGCTGCAAGGAAAAGCGGTTCACCAAGAAAGACCAAGGGATTAACGCTTACCGAAGCCGGATCCTGCTTGAGTATGGCGAGGGAGCTTTGAATCCCCGGTGGAATTTCATCCGCCCGTGTTTGGATGCTCGAATAAACAATCAGGAAGCAAGCCGCCAGAAGTCGCACCGTAGCAGTCTTTTGGAATAAAGGATTTAATGCCATCTCTTTTAGATTTATGGATGATAAAAAGACCTCAGCACCTGGGAACGCGGAGCCCCACCTCCGCAAGGACTGTCTGAGTTTTTGGAGCGTCAAAGTTTGTCTAAAACCTGAGCGGTTCAACTTACGTGGGAGCCCTGAGCTTCAACGTGTATGGAGTACACGGACTGGCCGGCACTCACAAATAGTCGGTTCCTTCGCGCCCCGCCAAAGCAGAGGTTGGAGCCAGGTTCAGGGAGTAAAATCTGCCCGATGCGCGTGCCGTCCGGGGAGAAGATATGGACCCCGTCAAAGCCTTCGCCGCCCCAGCCTGCGCTCGCCCAAAGATTGCCGTCCACATCTGTGCGGATCCCGTCGGCAAGGCCGTCCTTGCTTCCCTGTAGCGGCATGTTTGTAAAGAGGCGGCCGCCTTTTAATTTAGTGCCCTCGACAACATCGTATATCTTTATTCCCTTTGGATCCGGACCTCCTGTGTCGCTGATGTAGAGTTTTTTGTAATCGGGCGAAAAACAGATTCCGTTCGGCTTATGATTGTCATCAGTGACGAGTTGAATTTTTGCTGTGGCGGGGTCGATGCGGTAAACCGCCTCTTTGATTTGTAGCTCGCCCTTGTTGCCTTCGTAGTTCCCCATGCTGCCGTAACCAGGATCTGTAAACCAAATGCCACCATCTGGATGCACGACGACGTCATTCGGCGCGTTAAACGGTTTCCCCTCCCAGTTCTCAGCCAGAACCGTTGTGCTGCCGTTCAACTCGTAACGCACCACCCGGCGGCCACCGTGTTCACAGGAGATTTGCCGCCCCTGCCAGTCGAACGTGTTCCCATTGCTGTTTCCAGACGGGGACCGAAAGACGCTCACATGGGAATCTTCCTCCAGCCAACGCATTTGACGGTTGTTGGGAATGTCGCTCCAGAGCAAAAATCGACCGACACCGCTCCATGCCACGCCTTCGGCCCACAGCGCACCGGTCCATAACCTTTTGATCTGCGTATTCCCGATCTTGTATTTATCAAAGCGCGGATCAAGCGAGCGGATGTCAGGATCCGGATAGCGTATGGGTTCTTTGCCGCTCCAATCGCGTGCAAAACATGACGTTGTGGCAGAGACAGCGGTTGCCGCAGCAGCTAGGAAGTTGCGCCGAGTTACATTGAGTTGGGGGATCATGGTTCTGTATGGTTGCGGGGTGTGGATGTTTTACAAGGGCGAGTTTCTTAGAAATCGCGGTGGTAGCCGGCCGTCCAACCGCCATCAACCACAAGGATGTGGCCGGTGAGGTAGGTGTTTTCCGGGGCAGCCAGAAAAAGCGCGGCGTGCGCTATTTCTTCGGTTGTTCCAGGGCGCCCTAGGGGGATGTGGTCAATGAGGCGCTGAACATTTTCGTGGAAAAGGCCGTCTTTTCCGTAGAACAGTTTGCGGGTCCCATCGGTCATAATCGAGCCGGGAGCAATCGCGTTTACAAGTATCCCGTCGCTTCCGAGCTCTATTGCCATCGCACGGGTGAGGTTGTTGAGGCCGGCTTTGGCCGCAGTGAAGGCGCATTGCAACCGGAGCGGCACCACGCCGGCAATCGAGGAAATGTTAATAATCCTCCCATGGCGCTGCTTTTTCATGATTCTAGAGGCGGCGCGGCTCATTTCGTAGGCGGCAGTCAAATCTACCGCGATGATTCTGTCCCATTCAGCCCGGGGAAATTCATCGATACTGACGCGGTGCGCCATCGTGTTAATTCCCGCATTGTTTACAAGAATGTCGAGTCGCTGAAAGCGCTCCAGTACGGCGCTCATGGCGGACTCAATCTGGGCGCTATCCGTGACATTTAATTCGAGCGGGTAGCCTCCTCCTTCTTGTGCTGCGTGTTCCACCGCGGTTTTGTCGATGTCGGTGTAAAAGACGGTCGCTCCATTGGCGGCGAGGCGGTCTGCGATGGCTTTTCCGATGCCATTTGCCGCGCCGGTTACAAGGGCGACTTGGTCTTTGAGGTTTATTTGCATGATAAGAAGGCTAGAAAATGGGCCCCTAGCGCTCGTTCAGCAACCACACAAGAGGGTGTTCAAGTCGCTGCCGCAAAGTTTGAAGGAAGCGGGCCGCGGGAGCGCCATCAATCGCACGATGGTCAAACGTGAGACTCAGCGTCAATTGTTGCCGACTTACAAGGGTGCCGTCTTCAAGGGAAACAGCTTCTCGAACAATTGCACCCACGCCTAGAATCGCGGTCTCGGGGTAATTAATCACTGGGGTGAAGGCCTCAACACCCAAGCCTCCCAAATTTGTGATCGTAAAACATGCGTCGCGCATCTCCGTGGCTTTGAGCCCGCCGCGGCGGGCGCGCTCGAAAAGTTCCTGTGATTTTTGCGACACCTGCGACAATGCCAGTCCCGCCACGTCGCGCAAAACCGGCACCATAAGACCCAGTTCGGTATCCACGGCGACACCGATATGAATTGCCTCGGGAAGTTGAATGGCGCCGTCTGCCCAGCGTCCACTCAGGTGCGGATGGCTCTTAAGTGCGCCTGCGGCAAGCTTGGTAATGATATCGATGAAGCTCGGAACCCTAAATTCGGCAGCCGCTTTGAGTTGGGTGCGCAGGGACACCATACCTGTTGCATCACAGCGAGTTGTTATGGTGACGGGAACGGTGTTGCGCTTGCTGTGCTCCATACGCTCGGCAATAGTGCGGCGAAGGGGACTGGTGGGAGTTGTCCGCCATTTCATGCCGGTTCCACCAAGCTCTAGAGAGGCCGCGAGGACATCACATTCGCGAATGCGTCCGCCTTTACCGGTGGGTTGGAGCGCTGCTAAATCAACCCCAGTCGCCTTGGCTGCGCGCCTCGCACGGGGGCTTGCAGGCGTGTCGCTTTGGAGTTTGTGTTTGAGGCTTCCAGTGTCTGCAGCGGCGCCTTCCCCGAGGGGCAAATGGTGAGGAACGGGCGCGGGGCTGCTGGGGAGGGGAGGAGAAGAGGTTTGCTCGTCCGGAGGGAGTTCACCTGAGGCAAGGAGGTACCCTAAAACCGCGCCCACTTTCACTTTCGCGCCTGGGGCCGCTCCATAGGAGGGGATATGCAAAATGCCCGAGTCTGTTGATTCGACTTCCTGAGCGGCTTTGTCGCTTTCCAGTGTGAAAAGGGGCTCCCCGTCTTTGACATAGTCCCCGCTCTTTTTGAGCCATTCTAGGAAGATGCCTTCCTCCATGGACCAGCCAAGCCTCGGCAATGTGATGTGAATGGGCATGGTGGGGTAGTCGTTTATTCTGCGTAAAGATCGCGGATGGTTTGAGCGATTAAGTCGATACTGGGCACAACCGCCGCTTCGAGGGTGGGACTATAGGGAGTAGGGGATGCTTTTCCATTGAGGCGACGTATCGGTGCGTCCAGTTCATCAAACCCGATATCGGCCAACTGTGCGGCAATCTCAGCCCCGATGCCGAAGGGGCCAAAAGCCTCGTCTACAATCAACAAGCGCCCGGTTTTCTTTACCGATTTCAAGATGGTTTCAATATCCAGCGGCGCCACGGTGCGGGGATCGATGAGCTCTACCGAGATGCCGTCGACTTCAAGCAACTCGGACGCGGCAAGCGTCTTATGCACCATCAGCGCAAGCGCCACCACCGTAACATCCGATCCTTGGCGCACAACGGCAGCCTGTCCAAAATCGATGTAATACTCGCCTTCGGGCACCGGTCCTTTTGTCGCCATAAGCTCTCGATGTTCCAGAAAAAGCACGGGGTCGCCGCAGGTTAGAGCGGTTTTGAGGAGACCCTTTGCATCCCGCGGAGACGAGGGCACAACAACCCGCAAGCCCGGGAAGTTTGCGTACATGGCGTAGTAACTTCCCGAGTGATGGGTGGCCGCGGCGTGACCAATGCCGATGCACCCTCGTAAAAGAACGGGCATCTCGAGGCGACCGCTGCTCATGTACTGGATCTTGGCAATTTGGTTGATGATTTCGCCGGCGGCATCCAGGACGAAATCTGCGAACATAAAGTCGACAACTGGCCTGGTTCCGCTCATCGCCGCGCCCCCGGCCAGACCGACGAACCCCCTTTCGCAGATCGGCGTGTCTCGCAGTCGCTCCGGACCGTATAAGGCAAAGAGTCCGTTTGTTGTGGCAAAGTTTCCGCCGCGGGCTCCGATGCCCTCGCCAAGAACAAATATCTTAGGGTTTCTGGCCATTTCTTCGCTCAAAGCCTCGAGCGTGGCTTTCATGAAAGATAACTCCCGCTCCGATGCCGTGGGAGCGGGTACATCCCGCGCTGCAACAAGAGAGGTGGCGGCGTAAACGTGAGAGGTGGCGGATTCCGCGCTGGGGTAGGGGCTGTTCTCGGCAAATAGATGCGCCACTTCGGTGAGGTCATGCACTTCTTGTTCAATGGATTCAAGCTGGGCCGCAGTGGCTTTTTTCCCAGTAAGCAGATGCTCTCGCAGTCTTTTGATTGGGCAGCGCGTTTTCCACTGCTCCACATCGTCCTTGGTTCGGTAGGTGAAATCTCCCATCCCTTCGGCATGGGGCCGCGTTCTGTAGGTTTTACACTCTAGTAACGTCGGCCCGCCTCCTGAGCGGGCCCTTTGCACAGCCTCGCGTGCGGCAGCCTCCACCGCTAACACGTCGTTGCCATCGAGTTCGACGGAATGCATTCCATAGGCGGCGCCGCGCGCGGCAACACTTGGGTTGCCCGCAACCGAAGCGAAGGGCACCTCCGTCGCAAACTGGTTGTTCTCGCACACGAACAAAACGGGTAGATTCCAGATGCTGGCCATATTCAGCCCCTCGTGGAAGGCGCCGTTATTGGCCGCGCCATCGCCAAAAAATGCGACGCCGACGTTGTCGGTTTTCATCAGCTTGAAGCTGTAGCCAGCCCCAGCGGCTTGAAGAATACACGGCCCTACGATCCCGCTTGTGCCGAGCATTCCGATTTCGGGAGCGAAAAGGTGCATGGAGCCGCCTCGACCTCTGGAGCAGCCCGTCTCGCGGCCGTACAACTCTGCTATAAGGGATCCTGGCTCAAGGCCTTTGGCTAGTGCGTGACCGTGGCCGCGGTGGGTGCTGAAAATAGCGTCTTCCGAGCGCAGATGGGCGCATACGCCGGTTGCGATGGCTTCCTGCCCCACATAAGTGTGACACGCGCCGTGAATGAGGCCGCGCTGGTGGGACTTGGCGAGACGCTCTTCGACGATGCGAATGACCAGCATCTTCCGATAGAGTTCTAGCTCGTTAAGGGGTTGAGGTTTTGACTTCATGATAAAACTTGGGCCGGCCGCCGTGCCGCGACGCGAACCAGGCTCACAAAGCCTGCGCCGACAATAAAACAGGTTGCTAGAAACAGCAGGCAGGCGGTTTCTCCATAGCCGTGGGAGCGCAACCATCCCGTCGCATGATTGCCCAGATAGCCGGCGAGATTCGCCGCCATATTAATCAAGCCAATGGCGACAGCCGCCGCCGATGCGTTGAGCGTCAGCGTCGGAAGCGTCCAAAATGGAGAGATCCAAAAAAACGCACCGAACGCCGTCAGACACAGCCACATCATCGTGAGAGCGAAAGACTGTCCCGGAATTACGCTGCAGCACAGGAACAGTCCGGTGGCGAGCATTCCTCCGACTGCGTGCCATTTGCGGTCGCCAGTGCGGTCCGCCGATTGCCCCGAGAGAATCACACTCACGATGCCGCACGCATAGTAGAGTCCGCTATAAAGCAGGGTCTGTTGGTCGGAGCCGCCTGAGAGATTCTTTACCGTTGTCGGCAGCCAGAAGGTGAGGGCGTAGCCGCCGCTGTTTGCAATGAGCACACCGAGAACCAGCAGCCAGACGTTTCGCAGTTGGAGGGCTTGGCCGATGCTGATTTTTCCCGCCGCCTCTTTGGCGCTGGCTTCCAGAGCAAGCACTCCCTCTAGGTAGTCTCGCTCATCTTGGGTGAGCCAGCGGGCGCTCCGGGGACGATCTGCCAGCCAGCGCAGGACCACAAATCCAAGAACAATTGCGGGGGCGCTCTCGACAAGGAAAAGCCATTGCCAGCCCATCAACCCAAGCCAGTGTACATCCAGAAGTAGCGAGGAGACCGGAGCGCCCAGAGCAAGGCTAAAGGGCACGGCCACCAGTAATCCCGACAAGGCCCGCGTTCGATCGCCCTGCGCAAACCAATGCGTAAAATAGACGATTATCCCTGGGAAAAATCCCGCCTCTGCTACACCCAAGAAAAACCTGACGACATAAAACTGGTTGGGCGTCTTAACGAAAGCCGTTGCCGCGGAAATGATTCCCCACGTGATTAAAATGCGAGCAAACCACTTTCTGGCACTCCATCGCTCCACGAGAAGGGCGCCCGGGATTTCTAAGAAGAGGTAACCAATAAAGAAAACGCCGATTCCAAAACCAAAAACGGCCTCCGAAAACTGCAGGTCTCCCGCCATCCGCAGCTTTGCGAAGGCAACGTTTGCCCGATCCAAATAGGAGACAATGTAGAGGACGAAAACCAAGGGCAGCACCCGCACCGCAACCTTTCGTCGGAGGGCGGCGGGATCGACTGGCGTATTTTGTTTGTTCATGGGTTGCCTGGGTTGTTTTGCGCTGCCCTTTGGCTGGCTACCGGCGACGCCGTTTGTGCATCTACCGAGAAGGTTGGGACTGTGAAGTGAGCAAAAATCTCACATTTAATAAGTGGCCGGAAGTTGCCTTCATAAGGCTCCAGGGTTTGGGACAACTCCGTTTACAATATTGGACAGCGCTTCGCCGCGCACGGCACTCAGCGCAATCTTTGCAGCGGTTTCCCGCAAGGTTTTCACCGCCCGGGGGCTAACGGAGGCAACGTGCGCGGCTAGGATCACATTGGGCATTGTCAAAAGGGGGTGGTTTGCCGGGATGGGCTCGGGGTCGAAAACGTCGAGCGCCGCCGCGCCCAATTTTCCACTCTGAAGTGCCTCCAGCAGAGCTCCGCTATCGGTCAGGTCGCCCCGGCTCACGTTGATGAAGACCGCGTCAGGCTTCATCTTGGCAAAGGTTTCCGCATTAAACATGCGTTTGGTCGCAGCCGTGGAGGGGCAGTGGGGCGTTACGATGTCGCTGCGCGCTAGCAGAGCGTCAAGGTCACAGGGTTCTGCACCGAATTGGGTGATCTGCGCTGCGCTCACGAGAGGATCAAAGACGAGGACTTTGGCCTTGAATGCAAGCAGGCGAGTTACCACCTCCCGTCCAATGCGGCCGAAACCCACAACGCCGACGGTCAAATACTTAAGGGCTTGCATGGAACCTACTGGGAGGGCTAATCCCCAGTGCCCGGCTCGGACGTGGAGCGCATTTGGAAGAACCTGCCGGGTGCTCGCCAAGATGAAGGCCAAGGCGTGATCTGCGACTTCATCAACGCAGTAATCTGGGATGTTACAGACCGGGATACCCCGTTGCTTTGCCGCCGCCAAGTCGACGTTGTCGACACCGATTCCATAACGCACGATTACTTTTGCCTTCTGCATCGCACTGATGACTTCCGGGTTTATCGAGGCAAACTGCACAATGACGGCGTCTGCGTCGTGCACGAGTTCCGCCAGTTCCGCAGGGGGGAGCTTCTCTTTTACGGAAACCAATTCTGTGTGCGGCTCCAATATCGCCGCTTCGATTTCGAGGTCGGGAAACGTGTAATCGGTGATGATAACTTTGGGCATAAACTTTTTTTGGGGGAGTTTGCTGCTATTCGCCGATCACGCGTACCGTTGTGAGTGATTTGATGAGGGTGTGGTCTCCCCATTTCCAGACGATCTTCTTTTCCTTGTCATGAGTGATCTCAATGGCATGAGCGCCACTGCCTTCTTTTCCTCGGATGAAATTTCCCAACAGCAAGTTTCCATTGGCGAGTTGCTGGAGGCTGGAGATCCAGGTGATATTGAGATCTGGAGCATCCTTGTCGCTGAAATCCCAGACGATTTGTTTCTCCGGAGTCACCTCGATGAGGCGCTTTTGCGTCCCGCAGCAGATCAGAGTATTGCCATTGGGGAGTCGTTGCGCGTCGCCTGTGTTAGTAACACCTGTGTATTCCCACACAACTTTGCCACTCGGGTCCACTTCGCGTACCGCGCCCTCACCCTCGTGTGCAGAGAGGATGTTTCCGTTGGCCAGCTTGTGAATGTTGCGGACCTGGAGATGATGGCCTTCCACGTTCGTGTGCAGTGGCGTGATGTGCACAATCTCCCCTTTCGGGTTTACTTCTACGGCCTGACACGGGCCTTGTTCCGCCACCAACGTGTTTCCGTTTGCCAGTCTCTCGCAACCGAATACCTGATGGGATTTGCTGACGTAATCAAACACCATCTCACCACGAGCTGTGATTTCGCGCACCCCCGTGGGACTGCCACCGTACCCAAATAGAATATTTTGGTTCGGCAAGCACTGAAAGATAACGGTGGTACTGGGTGTTTTGAGTTCCCAAACCATTTTGCCGTCGGCATCCAGTTCGATAAACCGGTTTGGACCTTTGCCGTACTCGGTAAAAAGAAGCCGGTGTTTAATCGGTATTTCTGCGGCAGAAGAATTGCAATGAAGGCTGAAAACCAACGCGACGGCGCTGATCAGGATGCGGTTAAGGCAGAGTTTCATGGGGAGGGTGGGGTGAGGGTTGCGGCAGGCGCTCCAGGTGGGAGGAGCGGAATTTTCAGCACCTTGGGGGCAGTGTCATACGGGAAAAGTCGGATCGAATATTTACGAAAGGACGCACTTTTGCAGACTGCGTAGGAGTCTTCGTTTCAAGCTCACGCATCCTGAAGAGCTTCCCGTTTAGCGGAGGAATCCGTTTCCTCAAACGGGTAGATGGGCGACCATTCCATACTGTTTTCAATATGGGAGGCCATGGTTTGGGCGGCGAATTCAGGCTTGCCCGATTCCAGCGCGCAGAGGAGGCGGCGGTGGGAGTTTACGGTAATGTCGCGCGGAGTGCACTCCAGAGACTTCTGGATGCGATGCGTGGAGGCGAGGCACATCTCAAACTGCCACCGGATGCTTTGCCAAAGGCTGAGCAGCCGCCGGTTGCCGCTGCGCTCCATGATGTAGGCGTGCAGTTCCACATCTAGGCGGCTGAGCTCGGAGAGGCTTGATGTCTTCGATTGGGCCTCAATGTTGGCCTCGAGCACGGCGGAGTCGTCCGGGCTCCAATGCTGCGCCGCCCGCTTTGCCGCCGTACTTTCTAACGCTACCCGGGCTTCCATGATTTCACGGAAGTCGGTTTCTGTAAGCGTTCGGACCTTGGTGCGGCCAGTCTTTTCAAATTGAACGAGCCCCTCGCGCTCCAACTCAATAAGCGCCTCGCGCACGGGGGCTCGGCTGACTCCAAATTGTCTGGCGAGGACCGGTTCTGCCAGGGCGCTCCCCGGGGGAAGATCGCCGGAGATAATCTGGTCCCGCAGAGACTGAACCGTCTCCAAGGCAAGATTGCGGCGGGGGAGCGATGGGACAGAAAGGGAGCCGGTGGACATGGCGCCACCCTACAAGTGTCGACAGTTCAGGCAAGCTGAAAGTGTCGACAGTTTGTGGGGCGCGCTTAGGGCGTACTATCTCAGGTTGTCTGTCTCTGAATTAAGCGTTGCGATTGATGCAATTAAGGTCTTCAAAGGAGGCCGCGAGCCGTTTGGTGACCGAGTCGCCTGCCGCGCCAAGCCAAATGCGCGGATCGTAGTATTTTTTGTTCGGCGCATCGGGGCCCTTTGGGTTACCGATCTGCCCTTGGAGGTACTCGTGGTTCTTGGCTTCATACGCGCGGACGCCGTCCCAAAAAGCCCATTGGACGTCAGTGTCCAAGTTCATTTTGATTACGCCGTAGCCGATGGCTTCCCGGATTTCTTCGCGTGTTGAACCGGAGCCGCCGTGGAAAACAAAGTTCACGGGTTTGGCTCCTGTTCCGAGCGCCTTTTGGATGTATTCTTGCGAGTGCGAAAGGATGGCGGGTTTGAGCTTCACGTTGCCGGGTTTGTAGACGCCGTGGACATTGCCGAAGGCGGCGGCGACGGTGAAATTGGGGCTGATGGCGCTGAGGACTTTGTAGGCTTCGGCGACTTCCTCGGGTTGCGTGTAAAGTTTGGATTCTTCGACGCTCGAGTTGTCAACGCCGTCTTCTTCCCCGCCTGTAACGCCAAGCTCGATTTCGAGGGTCATGCCCATTTTTGCCATGCGGGCGAAGTATTGGGCGCAGATTTCAAGGTTTTCGTGGAGCGGTTCCTCCGAGAGATCCAACATGTGCGAGCTGTAAAGCGGCTTACCCGTGCGGGCAAATTGCGCCTCGCTCTCCGCAAGCAATCCATCCACCCAAGGGAGGAGTTTTTTGGCGCAATGATCCGTGTTGAGAATGACTGGGACTCCGTAAGCCTTCGCCGCAATGTCGACGTAATGAGCGCCTGCAATGCCGCCTTGGATCGCACCGAACTGGTTTTCCTTACTCACGGATTTGCCGATGAAAAAGTGGGCTCCTCCGTTGGAAAACTGAATCATGGTGGGCGAATTCGCCTCGCGGGCTGCTGCAAGCGTGGCGTTGACGGAATCCGTACCGATGCAGTTTACCGCAGGCAGCGCGAATTCGTGGGCCTTAGCATAATCCAGCAGTTCTTTGACTTCATCCCCAAAGAGCACGCCGGACCGGAATTTTTTATTAGAACTCATTGCATCGTTTTTACCAGACTCAAGGGAGTGGACAATGGATAGATTTACCTTTTTGCCTTCGCGGGCCTGTTTTCCAACGCCATCTTCGAGGTGCTAGACGGCGAAGCCTTCGTCGTGAGCTGCGATACGCTGGAGAGATAGTCCCTTGGGCGGTTTCAGGAACGCCAAAAAGCCTCATACAACGAGCAACAGCCTTCTGCGACGCGATCACTGAGTTAGGGGGAGATGTTAGACGCCTTGAGAAAGGCATTTCGACTATCAAAGGATTCAGCGAGAATCCGAAGGAATACGCTGGAAGCGTCGGATACGACGGGGTGGAATTCTTTTCTGATCCGAAAAATGGGCCAAAATGGAGATGCTACGTGCAAGGCAGCGGCAGATGGATTGGTACGGCCATAAGGCGTCCCTCACTCTCAAAAGCCGCCATCGCCGCGGTGCTTTCGGACATGGACGCGGAGATCGCCTCTCAGGAAGCGCAGCGGGACAAGACCCGCACCCTCAAACAGGGCCTGATGCAGGAACTCCTCACCGGCAGAATCCGACTCGTATGAAAGAGAGCCAGCAAACAGAGTGGAAACAATCGTGGCGCGCCCATCGGGGGCCCTCCATTAAAATAATTAGGCTTCAAAACAGCACCCCTGGGACCGCGGAGCCCCTAACACCTAAGACGCACCAAGCAAGGAAGCGCTTGCCCGAGAAAACGACGAGCGTGAAGCGGGAGTCCAAGCGGAGCTGGGGCTCCGCGGGCCTAGGGAGAAGTTGCCGTGACCACTACCGCCGAACGCAACACCCAGAAAAGAACGACGTTGCCATCACAGAAGAGGTCAGGCTCAAATGGCCGCTGCAAAGACGCCCGGATTTGCTGATGTACGTGAACGGCAATCGCCATTGCGGTTATCGAACTCAAAAACGGGCGCGTCTCGATCCGGGACGGCATCCGGCAGCTCATCTCCAACCAGTCACGCGGTATTGGGTCCGCGACATCGCCTTCCTCCTCAGGCGTCTGAATGGGCCAAGCGTTTAAGGTGGGAATCTCAATGCTTTTCCCTAAGGTTGCACTTTGGATCCACTTTTATAAGTAAGTTATATGCTCAACACCCAGCACTTGGTTATCGAAAGTTTTACAGCAAATCTGGAAAGCGCGTATCACCGCAACTACGGCCAAGTCAAACCTGAGATTGGCACCTTGATCGCCTGGGCTGGGCGCCTTGCTTTGGAAAATATCGGCAATTCTGATATGCTCTACCACAATGTGGAGCACACGATGCTGGTGACCTCAGTGGGGCAGGAAATACTTATTGGGAAACATTTAAGCGAGGGAGGGGTTGATCCGAGCGACTGGCTCAACTTCATTTTGGCGCTCCTTTTTCACGACATCGGCTACGTCCGCGGCGTCTGTCGGGCCGATGCCCATCCCAATTACGCAACCGGCCAAAATGAAGAGACGGCCCTTCTTCCAGAAGGATCCACTGACGCAGCTCTCACTCCTCTTCATGTCAGTCGCAGTCAATTGTTTGTTCGCGAGCGCTTCAGGAGCGACATGATGAAGGACTTGGATGTCGATGCGATCTGTTCTTTCATCGAGTTGACTCGGTTTCCCCCTCCGGCGGACAAGGAATACCAAGTCACCGGCTCCTATGCCGGCTTGGCTCGGGCCGCAGACTTCATAGGCCAGTTGGGCGACCCTGATTATTTGCGCAAGGTTCCCGCACTTTTTTACGAATTTGAACAGCTAGGGCTCAATGGCAAGTTGGGCTACAAGCATCCCGAGGATATGCGTAAGGGGTACGCTTCATTTTTCTGGAAAGTCGTGCGCCCATACCTCACGGAGGCGCTCAAATACTTGCATGTCACTTATGAAGGTAAACAGTGGATAGCTAATCTCCAGTCACAGGTGTTCTCTGTGGAACATCGGGCAAACTGAAAAATTGGTAGAAAGCGTGTTCAAAAGATGGCCTCCACTTTCCCTGCATTCGACATCCTCCCGACTGTCATAAAAAGGTTAACGCTTTTGTGCTCCCTCTTTCTGGTCATCCCCGCTTTCGCGGCGGAAGACGAAACGCGGCGCGCTTTGGACAAGTTTTTTGAGAACGAAGTGCGCCCTATTCTCTCAAACCGTTGCTTTGAGTGCCACGGAGAGAAAAAGCAAAAGGGTGGCCTTCGCGCGGATCACATCGGTTACCTCAAAACCGGCGGCGACACCGGGCCGGCGTTGGTTCCCGGTAAGCCGGAGGAGTCGCCGCTCATCGAGGCGATTCGTTACAAAAAGTCCGACTTTCAGATGCCGCCCAAGGAAAAGCTTCCCGATGCCGAAGTTGCCATTCTGGAAAAGTGGATTCAACTCGGAGCGCCTTGGCCGGAAGCGGTCGGCGGAGGCGTCGTGGTCACCGAAGGCGGTTTTACCGAAGAACAACGGAAGTTCTGGTGCTTTCAACCCCTCGCAAACCCAAAGCCCCCGCAACTTTCCGGGAATTGGGCCCGCACGGAAATCGACCGTTTTATCGCTCAAAAACACGCGGAGCTTCAACTCACCCCGGCGCCCGAGGCCGACGCGAGGGAGTTTGTCCGTCGTGCGACCATGGATTTACACGGACTTCCGCCCACAACAGAGCAGTTGGCAAGTTTTCTCAGCGACTCCTCCCCGCAGGCCCGCGCGCGTTTCATCGACGGACTTCTCGCCAGCCCGCATTACGGCGAGCGTTGGGGACAGCACTGGCTGGATCTGGTGCGTTACGCGGAAAGCGATGGCTACAACGCCGACGAATTCCGCCCCGCAGTGTGGCCCTACCGTGACTGGGTCATCAAAAGTCTAAACGAGGACAAGCCTTACAACCAGTTCGTGCGCGAACAGCTTGCCGGCGATGAAATCGCGCCCGAAAACCCAGAGGTCCTCATTGCCACCTCCTACCTTCGAAATCCCGTTTATGAATGGAACCAGGCCGATGTGCGGGGCCAATGGGACATTATCCTAACCGACATTACGGATACCACCGGGGAATTGTTTCTTGGCCTGAGCTTCGGCTGCGCCCGCTGCCACAACCACAAGTTTGATCCCATTCTCCAGAAGGATTACTTCCGACTGCGTGCGTTTTTCGCTCCGGTACAATGGCGCGACGATATGAAGCTGGCGACGAATGAGCAGAAGGGGGCTCACCAGGTGCAGCAGGTGGCTTGGGAAAAGGCGACTGCGGAGGTTCGTGGAAAGATGGCGGCGATGGTTGAGCCGCATATTGAAAAAAGCGTAACGCGGGCGCTCAAGCGTTTTAACGACGAGTTGCAGGCCATGGTACAAAAACTCGATGCGGAAAGGGCGCCGATGGAGCGGCAATTGGTGAATTTGTGCGATCGGCAATTGTCGCGGGCACGGCGCACTTTTGACGCGCTCAAAAGCATTAAGAGCGAAGAGGACAAGGCGAAGTACAAACAACTGGAGGTTGAGCTCAAGACGTTTGACACGCTCAAGCCCAAGCCGTTGATGGACGCCTTTGTGGCTACTGATGTCGGCTCGGTGGCTCCTTCAACCTCGTTCAAGACCCGCAAGGGAGAGCAAGAGGTGGCCCCTGGATTTTTGACTTTGCTTGAGCCGGGTGAACCCAAGATCGCGCCCATGGGCTCCTCCACAGGGAGGCGCACGGCGCTGGCCGATTGGATCACTCGGCCGGATAACCAACTGGCCACCCGGGTGATCGTCAACCGGGTGTGGCAATACCATTTCGGCCGAGGTTTGGTGGCTTCCTCCAGCGACTTCGGAAAACTGGGTGAAAAACCGTCTCACCCCGAACTGCTCGACTGGCTGGCCCGCCGCTTCGTGGAGCAGGGGTGGAGTTTGAAACAACTACACAGAGAGATCATGCTTTCGGCCACCTACGCACAAACCGCCCGGCGCGAGGTCTCGGGCGTGGCGCTCAACATTGATCCCTCTAACAAGTACCTCTGGCGCTTTAATCCCCGTCGTCTTGATGCCGAGCAAGTGCGGGATGCCATGATGGTGGCCAGCGGAGAATTGGATCTTAAGGCGGGCGGGGCCCCTGAAGATGCCACCGCGACGCGGCGCTCCATTTACACCATTAAAAAGCGCAACAGCCAGAATGAGCTTTTGCGCAGTCTTGACGCGCCTTCGGGTTTTTCCAGCACCGCCGAGCGACAGAGTACAACCACCCCGACACAGGCGTTGCTGCTGCTCAACGGAGACTGGCCGCTGGCCCGGGCGCGCAAGGTTTCCAGTCGCGTCGAGACGGTGGATGAAGCTTGGGAGTTGGTTTTGGGCCGGCCCCCCACCATGCGTGAGCGCGAAACGGCGGACGCCTTTTTGAGCAAGCGCCTAGGCGGTCCAGACAAGCCTCCGACGGTTCGTTTGCGCACAGAGGAAGGGCCGGAGCTTTTCCGCGAAAAAACGGAGCACGAGCGACTTTTGGATCAAGGTAACGTGTGGGAAGGTGACGACTTTAGTGTTGAAGCACTCGTTCGTCTGGACTCGGTGGATAGTAGTGCCGCAGTGCGCACCATTGCGTCCCGCTGGACTGGGGGCAAGGATAGCATCGAGGCTTACGGATGGAGCCTTGGGGTCACCGGAGAAAAATCGGGGTTCAAGCCCCGCAACCTGATTGTTCAACTGGTGGGCGAGGATGAAAACGCGAATATCGGATATGAGGTGGTAGCCTCTAATTTACGCGTGGAATTGGGGCATCGTTACCACGTGGCGATTACGGTTTCTTGTGCAGAGCATTCGGTGTCGTTTCGTTTGAAGGATCTCGACCATCCAGAAGCCGCCGTGCAAACGGCCGTGGTGGCGCACGCGTTGAAGGGCAAGCTGGGTTATGGCGCGTCTTCTTTCGTGGTTGGCGGGTTAAGTAAACGCTCGCCACAGCACCTGTGGGACGGCGCGATCGAGGCGCTACGCTTGGCGAGCGGGCGTTTGTCCGAGGCTGAATTGACCGAAGATGCCTCCCGCTGGAACAACGCGCTTGCCACTTGGAATGCTAAGGGTGGAGTCGGTGAATTCTGGGCTTGGAGCGGTGATGGCAAATCCACGGAGAGCGCCGACCCCCGCAGGCAGGCTTTTGCCGATCTCTGCCAAGTGCTGCTCAATAGTAACGAATTTCTCTACCTTCACTAAATTTTTATGTCCTGCGAACGTATTCAACAGCCCACTTCCCGCCGAGAGTTTCTCCAGAGTGCCGGGTGTGGTTTTGGGGCCGTGGCTCTTGCCGCGCTTTCCCAGCAGCCGTTACTTGCCTCCACGACCGCCCTTAATCCGGTAGCGGCGAAAATTCCGCACCACCGGGCGCGTGCAAAGAACGTGATTTTCCTCTTTATGGAGGGCGGTCCCAGTCACCTTGACACCTTTGATTACAAGCCGTTGCTGAACGAGTTGGCGGGCCAGCGCCTCCCCAACAGTTTTAAGCCTCCGCTCACAGCAATGGGGGAGGGCAATGCGCCGCTTCTGGAGTGCAAGCGTGAATGGAAACAACGGGGACAAAGCGGCCTTTGGATCTCTGACTGGTTTGAAAATGTGGCGCTACACGCCGACGAGCTGACGGTGATTCGCTCCTGTGTTTCCAGCGGAATCAACCACGCTGGCGGGGTATGTTCCATGAACACGGGTTCAGTTTTTGGCGGACGTCCTTCCCTTGGCGCATGGGTGAGCTACGGCTTGGGCACGGAGAACGAGAATTTGCCGGGCTTTGTCGTCATCAAGGATAGCGAATCAACCGTAGTCAATGGGGTACGCAACTGGGGCACCGGTTTTATGCCGGCGGTTTATCAGGGCGTGGAGTTCAACGCGGAGGGCGTGCCCATCAAGTACCTCGACAATCCGAAAGGCGTCTCCAACGATCGTCAGCGCGACAAGCTCGATTTTCTAGCGGCTCTTAACCGGCAGTTTGGCGAGACCCGCTCGGATAACACCGAGTTGGAGGCACGCATCCGGGGTTACGAACTGGCGTATCGTATGCAGGCGGAGGCTCCACAGGCCGTTGATTTAAGCAAGGAATCCGAGGCGACCCGCAAGCTCTACGGCATGGATCGCGAGGAAACGGCGGTGTTCGGGCGCAACTGTTTACTGGCGCGGCGGCTGGTAGAAAACGGGGTGCGCTTCGTGCAGCTTTACAGCGGGGCAGGAAGCAAGTGGGACAGTCACAAGGGCATTGAAAAGGCGCACTCGAAACTGTGCCGCTCTGTGGACCAGCCCATAGCGGGCCTGCTGAGTGACCTAAAGGCGCGCGGTATGCTGGATGACACGCTGGTGATTTGGGGCGGCGAATTCGGCCGCACTCCCATGAGTGAGGCCGGTGATGGACGCGACCACAATCCCACCGGCTTTACCATGTGGATGGCCGGCGGCGGCCTTCAGGGCGGCCGTACCGTAGGAGCCACCGACGATCTGGGGCTCTACGCGGTGGAGGACAAGCTGCACGTGCACGACTTGCACGCCACCATCCTGCACCTGCTCGGCATAGACCACACCAAGCTCATTTACCCTCACAAGGGCCGCCCCGAGCGCATCGACCAGAACGAGGGCCACGCCTACGCCAAGATTTGAGACTGCATTTTAACTGATACCATCTCTTTTAGATTTATGGATGATTAAAAGACCTCAGCCCCTGGGAGAGAAGGACCAGTTTTCTTCAAGATTTGGTATGAGAAGTCCGCGACCTGATTGTCCTGCTTAAAATGTGGAGCAAGGAGTTCTAACAATAAGTTCCGACTTCCTCGTCCACTTTCAGCAGGCGTGCGAATTTGTGGCAGAGGATTGACCTCCAGCGCCTAAGCTCAAAAACTCCGGTTTTGGGTAAAAAGTGAATTTTTGCTGCCCTTTTAGTGAACTAAACTCACGGCACCTAATTTCTGCATCAGCACAGACCGTTTTGGCGTTATTCCACAGGCACTTATTCCAAGCCTTGACGAAAAAACTTGGGTTAATCATGAATGAACATTTGCCTGCGGCAACCCGAAGTGGCAGTGTGATCCTTCGTTTTTGAATGACGAGCCGAGGTGGCGAAATTGGCAGACGCACCAGACTTAGGATCTGGCACCGCAAGGTATAGGGGTTCAAGTCCCCTCCTCGGCACTTCTCAATCCCCGCGAAAAGCGGGGTTGAAGTGCTAGATGTCAATTGGATGCGAGAGGATCTTCCGTTGGCCGCCGGAGGAAATTCAAAGAGTCTTTTGAGGAAGAGAGGAAGAGAAGAAAAGAGGAAAAGAGGAAAAGCCGAAAAAAGAGCACTGAAGCAAACCCGAATTGTAAACAGTTGCCGCTTTGAGATAGGGCGCTATAATTACAGCATGGCTGATTTGTTTGGCAGTTCAAGAGGGGCGGGAGGACCGGATTTTGGACAACTTCTAGGCTCCAAGATGCGCTGGATATTGCTTCTTCTGGTGGGGGTGGTGGTTATGGTATCCAGTTCGGCGTACACAGTGGAGGCGGAGTGTGAGGGCGTGGTGTTACGATTCGGGCGGTTTCTGGGGATCGTTGAGCCCGGGCTGCATTTCAAGCTGCCGCTGGGAATTGATGATGCGATTATCTTGCCAACCCGGCGTCAGTTGAAGCTGGAGTTCGGGTTTGCAACGCCTGGCTACACCAACCCGTTTCAGCCGGGCAAGCAGCAGATGGAAGAAAAGTCGATGGTCACGGGGGATTTGAATGCGGCGCTGGTGGAGTGGGTGGTGCAGTACCGCATTGAAAATCCAAGGGAGTATCTTTTTGACGTGCGCAACCCCGATATGTCGCTGCGTGACCTCTCTGAGGCGGCGATGCGGGAGGTGGTGGGGGATAGGACGGTGGACGAATTGTTGACGGTTGGGCGGCAGGAGATCGAGGTGGCGGGACTGGCCCGTATTCAGGAATTGGCTCGGCGGTACCAACTTGGGCTGAAAGTGGACAGCGTGCAGTTAAAAGACGTTAATCCGCCGCGGCAGGTGGAGGCGTCGTTTAATGAGGTCAACAAAGCGCAACAGGACCGTGCGAATGCGATCAACGTGGCGGTGGGGGAATATAACAAGGCGGTGCCTCGGGCGCGCGGGCAGGCGGAGCAGACTTTGAGTGCGGCGGAAGGCTACCGCTTCAAGCGGGTGAACGAGGCGGAAGGGGACGTGGCGTCGTTTAAGCAGTTGTTTGTGCAGTTTTTACTGGCTCCTGAGGCCACGCGCACCCGGATGTACCTAGAAATGCTGGGGGAGGTGCTGCCGAAGGCAGGGCAGAAGGTGATCGTGGACGAAGGACTGCAGCGGCTATTGCCGGTGCTGCCATTGCAGGCGTTGCCGGGGCTTTCCGGGCAGCAGTCCTCGCAGAATGCGGCGACCAAAAACTTGGAGGGGCGTTGATTTTATGAATCGAGTAGTAACGACATTGTTGATGGGGCTGGCCGTGGTGGGGTTCATGGTCGGAAGCGGAGCCTTTTACACGGTTAATCAGGCCGAGCAGGTGATTCTCACTCAGTTTGGGCGGCCCGTGGGCGAGCCCGTGAGCGAACCGGGTCTGCACACAAAGCTGCCCTTTGTGCAGGAGGTGCACCGTTTGGATAAGCGGTTTTTAGAGTGGGACGGAGCGCCGGTGGCTATTCCCACCAAGGACAAAACTTATATCCGGGTGGAGGCCTTTGCTCGCTGGCGGATTTCGGACCCGAAAACGTATTTTGTGCGTATGCGAGATGAGCGCAGTGCGCAGTCGCGACTTGAGGATATTCTGGGGAGTGAGACGCGCAATGCGGTTGCCCGCAATGAGTTGATTGAAATTGTGCGGACTGATCCGAGCCGCAAGGCGGCCAAAGACGAGACGCTCAAAACCGACGGACCGGGGGCGGTTGGGGTTTTGCCGCCAATTAAGGTGGGGCGCCAGCGCATCGAGTCGGAGATCGTGCAGGAGGCGACCAAAAAGCTGTCTGAATTTGGAATCGACCTGCTGGATTTCCGTTTGAAACGGGTCAATTACAATCCGGACGTCTTGGACCGCATCTATTTGCGCATGATCAGCGAACGCCAGCAGATAGCGCAACGCTTCCGTTCGGAAGGGGAGGGCGAGGCGGCCAAGATCGCCGGCCAACGTGAGCGGGATCTTAGCGAGATTCAATCCGGCGCATATTTGAAGGCGCAGGAGATTCACGGGGAAGCGGATGCGAAAGCCTCGGAGATTTATGCCAAGGCATTCAACCAGAACCCGCAGGCTGCTGAGTTCTACAATTTCGTAAAGACGATGGAGACCTACCGCAGTTCGATGTCGCGGGATACGACGCTGTTATTATCCACGGATTCGGAGTTTTTCCGATGGCTGAAGTACCCCGGATTGGGGAAGCCGCCTGTGAAGTAGAGCGGGCTTACAGAAGCGCGCTCTGGAAGGCGAGTGGCTTTGGTCCGATCAAAACGGGCCACTCGGCTTCGGAAAAAGGAGCGTCCCACCAAGTGTTACTTGGCGATCAGAGGCGCGTCCGTTTACCGAGTGCTACAGGCTTTCCTTGGCTAGGGCGTGTGCGTAGTCGCGGTTGAGTTGGCCGATGACGGTAGTGGAGATTTCCGCGGGGCAAACCGCTTCGCACTCAAGATAGTTTGAGCAGTTTCCGAAGCCCTCGGCGTCCATGCGTCGCACCATGGCCAAGACACGGCGTTCGCGTTCGGGCTGGCCTTGGGGGAGGGCGGCGAGGTGGGTGACCTTTGCGCCGACGAACAGCATTGCGCTGGCGTTGGGGCATGCCGCTGCGCAGGCTCCGCAGCCGATGCAGGCGGCGGCTTCCATGGCGTGGTCGGCATCGGTTTTGGGGACAAGGATTGCGTTGCCATCCGGGGCGGCACCGACGTGGGCGCTAATGAAGCCGCCGGCTTGTTGGATGCGGTCGAAGGCCGATCGGTTGACCGCCAGATCGCGCAGGAGCGGGAAGGCGCTGGCGCGGAAGGGCTCGATGTAGATGGTCTGACCGTCCTTGAACTTGCGCATGTAAAGCTGGCAAGTGGTCGTCTCGCTCGGGCCGTGGGGGATGCCGTTGATGGTGAGCGAACACATGCCGCAAATGCCTTCACGGCAGTCGTGATCAAAAGCAATAGGCTCTTCTCCACGCGAAAGAAGGTCCTCGTTGACGAGGTCGAGCATTTCCAAAAAGGAGCAATCCTCGGGAATGTTGCGAGCCTCATAGCTGACCAGCGCGCCTTTGGTTGCTGGGTTTTTCTGGCGCCAAACTTTGAGGTGCAGGTTCATTTGTAGCTCCGGGTGGCGAGTTTCACGTTATCGAAAGTCAAAGGTTCCACGTGTCGAATCGGGGCGTTGCCCTCACCCTGATATTCCCAAGCGGCCACGTGCGAGTATTCCTCGTCATTGCGCAGCGCTTCTCCATCGGGTGTCTGGTATTCTTCGCGGAAATGGCCACCGCAGGATTCCTTGCGAGTCAAGGCGTCCAGGCACATCAGTTCGCCGAATTCCAAAAAGTCCGCGACGCGCCCTGCACGCTCTAGGGAGGTGTTGAGCGACTCGTTTTCTCCGGGGACGTTTACGTTCTGCCAGAATTCTTGGCGCAGCTCCGGCAACCGTTTGAGCGCCCGAGTGAGGCTCTTTTCCGTGCGCGCCATGCCGCAGTGATCCCACATGATGAGACCGAGTTCTCGGTGAAAGGAATCTACGGAGCGTTTCCCCTTAATGGAAAGAAGCTTGTGAATGTTGGCGCGGACTTCAGCCTCTGTCTGTTTGAAGGCTGGATGGTCGGTGGTCGGGCGCTTGCCGACTTGTGGGGCAAGGTAATTTCCTATAGTGTAAGGGATTACGAAGTAGCCGTCGGCGAGACCCTGCATCAGGGCGCTGGCTCCGAGACGGTTGGCGCCATGGTCGGAGAAGTTGGCTTCGCCGAGCACGAAAAGACCGGGAACGTTGGACATCAAGTTGTAGTCCACCCAGAGGCCGCCCATGGTGTAGTGGACAGCGGGGAAGATGCGCATGGGGCCGTGGTAGGCGTTTTCCCCAGTGATCTGGTGGTACATGTCGAACAGATTGCCGTAGCGCTCCCGGATTTTGTCCTCCCCCAAGCGCTTGATGGAATCCGCGAAATCTAGGTAGACACCCAGACCGCCGGGACCTACGCCGCGTCCTTCGTCACAGACTTCCTTCGCCGAGCGGGAAGAGATGTCCCGCGGTGCGAGATTGCCGAAACTCGGATATTTGCGTTCCAGATAATAGTCGCGCTCGTCTTCGGGGATCTGGCTGGAGGCGCGAGTGTCGCCCTTTTTTTTCGGCACCCAGACGCGGCCATCGTTGCGCAGGGATTCGCTCATGAGGGTGAGCTTGGACTGGTGGTCACCGGCGACGGGGATGCAAGTTGGGTGGATTTGCGTGTAGCAGGGATTGGCGAAAGCAGCTCCCCGGCGATGTGCTCGGTAGGTGGCCGTGACGTTAGAGCCTTTGGCGTTGGTGGAGAGGTAGAAGACGTTGCCGTAGCCGCCTGTGGCCATGATGACGCAGTCGGCGGCCCATGTCTGGATCGCGCCGGTGGTCAGGTCGCGGGTGACAATGCCCTTGGCATGACCGTCCACCAGAACGACATCCATGAGCTCTGTGCGGGGGAACATTTCGACTGAACCAGCGGCGATTTGCCGGTTGAGCGCCGAATAGGCACCGAGAAGGAGCTGCTGGCCGGTCTGTCCGCGGGCGTAGAAGGTGCGAGAGACTTGGGCGCCACCGAAGGAGCGATTGTCCAGTAAGCCGCCGTATTCGCGTGCAAAGGGAACCCCCAGAGCGACGCAATGGTCGATGATGGAGACACTGACTTCCGCCAAGCGATGCACGTTGCTTTCGCGGGAACGGAAGTCGCCGCCTTTAATCGTATCGTAAAAGAGGCGGTGAACGGAGTCGCCGTCGTTCTGGTAGTTTTTGGCGGCGTTGATTCCGCCCTGAGCGGCAATGGAGTGGGCGCGGCGCGGGGAGTCCTGGAAGCAGAAGGCTTTCACCTTGTAGCCGAGTTCCCCGAGGGTCGCTGCAGCCGAGGCGCCTGCGAGGCCGGTGCCGACGACGATCACCTCGAACTTGCGACGGTTGGCTGGATTGATCAGCTTGGACTCAAACTTGTGCTGCTCCCATTTTTTCTCAAGAGGGCCGGAAGGAGTTTTGGAATCAAGGTTGAGGCTCATAGGGCGCTGGTCGAGGCTCTGCAGGATGCGTGGTAACCGGTTGGTTGGGACAAATTACTTAAGGAGGCCACTCAGAACGGCGGCCGGAATGGAGGCGTAACCCGCAAAAAGCAAAAGAGCAATGAGCGCGGCGGCCTTGGGCATCCAGATGGAGCTTCTTTTTGTCTCCAATCCGAGGGTTTGGAAGACGGAGGAAATTCCGTGGCTGAGGTGAAGCGAGAGTAACCCAACACTCAAGATGTAGAAACTGGAGATGAGCGGGTTTTGGAACCCCATGATCACCATGTTGTAAACATCGTGGGCCGACTTGAGTAGTCCGCCCTCCGCTTCGACTTTGAAGCGGGAATCGGTGAGGCGCAGGGTGTAGTGGGCGAGGTGGAACACCACGAAGCAGAGAACGGTGAGGCCGCTCAGCGCCATGGAGCGGGTGGAGATCTTGGCTTGGACGCTGCGCTTAAGTGCGTAGGCGTCGGGCCGGGCGGCGCGGTTCATTCGAACCAGGGAAAGCGTTGCGACGATGTGCGTGACAAAACAAACAATTAAACCAATGCGAGCGAGCCAGAGTGGCTTTTCATTGGCTTTGAGAAACTCCGCGTAGGCGTTGATCTTTTCGGCGCCGGAGAACATCTGGAGGTTGCCCAGCAAATGCGCCAAGACAAAGCCAAGGAGCGCCAAGCCGGTGAAAGCTACGAGCCACTTTTTCCCGATGGAAGATCTCCAGAGTTTGGTCAGAAGGTTCACGAAAGAGTGATGGATTGATTTAAAAGAGAGCTTGCGAAGCGCCGAATAACGGCAAAATCAGCAAATAGGGCTCCTGTTGTAGTGGAGCAGCGAAGTGCTTGCCAACATTCATCATTAAAAACTTTGAGCACGGAGGGAAGCACACTGCTTGCGTGATAATTCTTCGGGAGCGCCTGCTGGCGGGAGAAGCGTTCCCGAGAGTCTGTTAGCCTAGCGGAAAGTCCGGCCGCAGGCCAAAGCCAGGTCCGTGCGCATCTTCACTATATTGAACATCTTCCCATACCCATCGTGCAATGGAAGTGGCCGCATCAGGTCGACCCAGAGCACAGGCGTGACGGTGCATCTGGTGCCAGCCTTCAGCCTCGCCGGCGAACAAACTGGAGAGAACCTCCAAGACCGCTTCGTTGGTTGGGCAGGATGCGCCGCACCCGTTTTGGAGCAGCAAGCGGGCGTTGCCTTCCTCCTGACCGGGCAAAATCTGGGTGATAAGCATCGGGGTGCCTGCCGCCAGCGTTTCCTGAACGGTGGCGCCTCCGGCTTTTCCAATAAGTAAATGGTTGCTGCGCAAAAGGTCTGGCATGTTTTCTATCCAACCCAGAACCCGCATCGGTTTGTGCAACCGTTGCCCCAGCGCTTCGAGCTCTTTTTTCAGTGCCTCGTCGCGTCCGGTGGTGACGGTCAGTTCGACTCGATCCTCGCGAAGCAGGCGTTCCACCAACGACAACGCCCGTCCCGGCTGGCCGTTGATCATGTACAATACTTTGGGTCGCTGGGCGGGGGCGCCCCGGATAGGTCCCGGGAGGGCGTAGCGTGGTGAAACCGGGAAGCCGCTCACTACCACGCGTGCGCGGTCTATTCCCCTCTGGTAAAGAATGTTGGCCGTATCCTCGTTGGGCACCAAAAATGCGTCCGCGTCGCACCGGTGCCACATGGAATGCACGGTGATGGAATCCGTGATGAGAATGTAGCGTTTAAAATCATGGAGCCCAGCTTCTTGGGCGGCGGCCTTCAAGAGATAGCCGTAGGCGGGGTAGACGGCGATAACTGCGGCGGGCTGCCACTTGCGCAGGGCCTTTACCAGTTCGCGTTTCAGGGGCCATAGGTTGCTTAAAATGAAGCTGATAAATGGCAACTGTTCGGCTGCCGAATAAACCGCCGCCCAAATGCCGGGGCGCTCGTTGACGACATTGATGTAATCCTGGCGCATCCTCTGGTAGAGGGATCCGAAGGCGGGGGCGAATAGATCCAGCGCTTCGGGGTGCATATCCCCAAGAGCTGCAAATCCTTCTGTTAGGCCACGTGCCGCCGCATTGTGGCCCTCCCCGAAACTCGCCGTTAATATTAGAGCAGAACGCACTAGGCTAAAAAGCCCGCCCCAAGACTGAAGCTCAAGCTCCAACTCTATTCTCTTGAGCGTCCCTCTGGCTTCTGCGCGCGGTCTGATCCATGCTTAGGCGTTTTTCCACGCCCCATGAAACTGCTTCTCGTTGACGGTTACTACTACGCCTACCGCTCCTACCACGCGCTAATCGGTCTGAAAAATTCAAGGGGTGAGCCCAACGGGGCCATCTACGGATTCCTTAAGGCGTTGCGACGGATGCAGCGAGATCTTCGTCCCGACCGTGCTGCGGTGGTGTGGGATCTGGGGGTGCCGGAGCGTCGTTCCAGCCTCCAACCTGAATACAAGGCGCAGCGAGCGGAAATGCCGGAGGCTCTCGAGGCCCAATTGCAGCCTCTGCGCGAGTTGATCGCTCTGATGGGCTTTCCGTCGGTTTCGTTGCCGAACACGGAGGCCGATGATCTCATGGCCTCTTATGCAGTAGCTGCGCAAAAACTTGGATGGGAAGCTGTTCTTGCGACGGCGGATAAGGATCTTTTTCAAATCCTCGGCTCTACCACCCGGATTTACACCACGCAAAAAACGGAGCTCGCCTCCCCGAAAGACACGCATGCATTACTGGACGCCGAAACCGTTCGTCGCAAATGGGGCGTGGAACCCGCCCAGTTGGGGGACTGGCTGAGTATTGTGGGGGATTCCGCCGATAACATTCCCGGCGTCTCGGGGGTCGGCCCCAAAGGCGCAACGGCGTTACTTAACGCCCATGGGTCCTTGGCCGCCGCCATGTCCGATTTGGAGCGAGTGGAGCCCGTCAAATTGCGGGAGAAGCTCCAGGCCGCTCGTGCTCAGTTGGAGCAAAATCAGGAAATGGTGCGATTGGATCTCGATCTGCCCCTGCCCATTGCTCCGGAACAGTTGCGCATTGCGCCTCAATTTACCGAACTTTTGCCTGCCCTTGAAAAGGCCGAGTTTCGCACACTGCACGCCGAGATGGAAAAGGAAGCCGGTCTTACGCCGGACCTTTTTGGATAACCGGCTTTACTCCAGACGACTGAGCGCCGGCAGGCCGTAGCTGCGTTGCAAGTCTGGGCCGATGGCTTGGACTCCCTTGGCGTCGAGGAAAAGGATGGAAGGATCACCGAGCAACTCGATTTTATGGAGGCCATCCACGGGATTCTCCAATGCACCTTGTATGTCGTCCAAGCTGTTTAACGGCTTGCCGTTGATTGCGGTAACCAAGATGTGGCGCAGATCCTCGTACCCGACGGTCAAGTCCGAGGGCAGCACGCGTGTGAGCACCACGACGCGTTTGCGCTTCTCTTCTGGGCCCTCTCCTTGGGTGCGGTCGATGTTCACCAGTTCCAATGGGGCCTTGTGAATCCAATCACCGCCAAACTCTTTTAAATATTGCCGGGAGAGTTCTTCCAATACCAAGCCGCCCAATACGTAATAACGTGGCGCACGGTCTATGATGTACGGCTCGCTCAGGTACTTTTCGCTGTGGCGGTGCGCGACGGGCACTTCGAGATTCAGGGATTTCCCCGCCCGGGAGACGCGAATTTTGACCAACTGCCCCTCGAAATGTTTTGTGCTCACGAGGTGTCCCAAGGAAATACGTCCGTAATCTGTATCCCGATAATTGCCGTCGGAATCAATCGGGTTACCTGCAATTTCCAGAAGAACGTCGCCCTTTTGAACGCCTGCTTTTTCTGCAGGACCATCCTTTAAAATTTGGGTGATGAGGACGCCGCCCTTGCTGCCGTTGAGGTCGAGGAAACGGCGCAATTGGGGGTCGCGAGTTACGGCGAAGCTGCAACCCATGCGTGGAAATCCTTCGTAGGGCATTTTAATGGAATCATTTATAAAATGTTCCACCACGGTTGCGGGAATGAAATCAAGGAGGCCGGACTGGGAGTCGTAGCGCAACATGAGTCCGGCGAGGCTTCCATCTTTAAGCAGAGGAAGCGAGAGCACGGTTTCGCGCACTTGCAGCGAGACGTTGAGGCGTCCGACTAGAAGGGAGGTGTCATCGATGGGGTAGCGCACGACCTCAGCGGTGGTCATCTGGCCTTTGGAGGAGAGCAGGTTTCCGTTGGCCTCCAATTGGAGAACGGCGAGCGAGTCGCCCACATGTGGGGTGGCGAATGCGAGGCCTGGCTGATCTTTAAGAAAGTCGTCGGACTCGGGCTGCAAGAGGGCGAGATCGGCTTCGTAGTCGACGCAAACTACGCGGGCTGGCTGTTTGCGCTCTCCATCAGGAGTTTCCAGTTCGATGTAGGTGGCGTTTGCGACACATTCGGCGGTGACCAAAACGCGATTGCCCTTAAGCACTGCGCCCAAAGCCCGGCGGCTGAGCGGCGCGCGTTTGGACCATGGGCGGGTGAAGTCGTAGGGTTGCGTTGTGGAAGTGACGCGCACCAGATTTTGGGAGAGGAGTGCTCCTGGGCCGTTGGGCTCGTTGGAGCCTGGCAAAATTGAACTAGCAGCAGAGGTTGCTGGCGCTGTGGTTCTCGCCGTTGCTGTTGCCGTTGCTGTTGCAGTGGCTATGGCAGTTTCCGATGCGGCGAGAGAAGACGCTGCCAGCCAGGACGATCCGATGGCGAGCAGGGAAAGTGCGGGGCGGATGGGGAAGGGAAGCTTCATGGCGGATATTAGCGAATCGACGCGTCTAAAAATTGTTCCTTTTGAACGCCATAACGGGAGCGGATTCGCTCTCTGGCGGCCTCCACTGCGCTGCGTTCAAGAACCAACGGGCGGCCATTGCCTATAAAACGCAGCACATAAAATTCGGCCGGTTTTGCGAAGGCGTCAGCGAGATCCTTGAGTGTGCGAACCGCAGTGCCGTTGATTTCTTCCACGATGCCTTCCTTGAATTCACCCAGGTAAGTGTTGATCGGGTCGGCGAGAATTCCGCTAAGAATGACAACTTCCGGATGCTCCATGTAAAGCTCGCGCGGGACAAATGCCTCAAAGAAGTAGGTCAAACGCGGATTCTGGAACTGTACGGAATTCAACAGGTTGCGGGAGAGTGGCTGGAAAAGAAGGCCGCCAAACAGGACGTAGGAGGGCTGTACGTCGAATTGGTTGGCCTGCATGGCGAAGGGCCAAGCTTGGCTTAATGGCACCGTTACGTCCATTTTGGCGCGGGCCCGTAACAGGGTCAGGCGCACGGAATCACCACGGAATTTGCGTTCAGCGACTTCCGCCATCTGGACGCGCTCGCCCTCGAGTTCTACGGTGCCGTCGCTGGCTACGGGTAGTCCATCGATGGCCAGCACCACGTCGCCCGGTTTGACATAGCCGCTGCACACACCGGCGGAGGCGACGCTGGAAATTAGCACGCCCTTGTCGTCGTTGGCGAGGCCCAGTCCCTTGCGCATCGCCGGGTTAAGGGTGTTGAAGGGCGTCATGGACAGGTCCATGTATCTGTCATAATTGCCGTCTTTAATGTCCTCCAAAAAGCGCCGAATCACTGGCGTGGGGATCATGTACCCGACGTTCTGGGCGACATCCCCGCTGAAGCCCTGGAAGGCGACGCCGACGACTTTACCCTTTTGCAGCACAGGCCCGCCGCTGTTTCCCGGGTTGATGGCGGCGTCGATCTGGATGGTTAAATGGGAGTCTATTCCTGAGTGGGCATAAGGACGGAAGTCGATGCGCGAAACCACTCCGCGCGTGACGGAAAGTCGTTCACCCCCGATGGGATAGCCGAAGACAGAAACCTCGGATTCAATTTCTGGAATGTCACCCAATTCCAGGGGAATGGTGCCGTTGAAAAAGGTGGGATCCTGGACTTTGAGAATGGCTAAATCGCAGTCGTGAGCGATGTGCTCGACTGTGGCGATGTACTTCTTGGGGTCGTTTTCCTTTTCTAAGGTCAGAAAACGCGCGTTAGACACCACGTGGGCGTTGGTCAAGATCCGGTCTTTAGTGACTACCCAACCGGTGCCCGAGCTGCGCATGGTCACGCCGGGAAGCCATGGTTGGCGATAATTGGGATCCTGAGACGTATTGCCGATACGCGCCAAACTCTTGCGAATCGGCGAGGGCTCGGCGGCGCTGGCCCGCTCTGGGAGCAGCGAAAACTGGGAGAGCGGCCCGAGCGGGGTGACGGTTGCGACCCCTAGAAAAAGGGTTAGCGTGGAAAGCGACTTGAGGGAAAGAAGGCAGCGGGGTTGCATGCAGAGTGATAAGATGGCGTACAGAAGCGCCGGTGTAAAGGGACGCTAAGGGATTCGCTACAAGAGAGTGCCGGTTGCCAATCGGCGAATGCACCCGCTGGCCTCGGCTTACACGTTGAAGCGGAACTCCACCACGTCGCCGTCCTGCACGACGTACTCCTTGCCCTCGATGCGCAACTTTCCGGCTTCCCGGGCTTTAGCGAAGGATCCAAGCGAAACAAGGTCGTCGTATGCGGTGATTTCCGCAGCGATGAACCCGCGTTCAAAATCCGAGTGGATGACGCCCGCAGCAGCAGGTGCCTTGTCCCCGGAGCGGATCGTCCAGGCCCGCGTTTCCTGTTCGCCGGTGGTGAGATAAGTGCGCAGGCCCAGAAGATGGTAGACGCCGCGAATAAGCAGGCCAACTCCGCTGCTTTGGACTCCGAGTCCGGTGAGGTACTCCTGAGCCTCGGCTTCGGGCAAATCGACCAGTTCGCTCTCGATTTGAGCGCTGATGACCACCGCGCTGGTTGCAAAGTGGGCGGCAGCGTACTTTTGCACCGCCTGCACGTGGATGGCCGCTGGCAACGTAGCCGGTTCTGTGGAGCCACTTTGGACCATGTTGGAGACAGTCGCCAAGTCGGATTCCGCCACGTTGCACGCAAAAATGGTGGGCTTGTTAGTCAGCAGAAAAAATTCTTTGGCGACCCGCTTTTCTTCATCTGAAAGATCGAGAGTCAGCGCGGGGCGGCCTTGGTCTAGGTGGGGCAGTAATTTTTCAATTACAGCGGCCTCGGCTTTCGCAACTTTGTCCCCTACGCGAATCGCCTTGTTGAGGCGCTCCAGTCTTTTGCCTAGGGAAGCAAGGTCGCAGAGTACGAGTTCGGTGTTGATCACTTCGATGTCGCGCACCGGATCCACAGAGCCGCTCACGTGATGAATGTCGTCATCTTCAAAGCAGCGCACCACCTGTACGATGGCGTTGACCTCCCTAATATGGCTCAGGAACTGGTTGCCCAATCCTTCTCCGGCGCTTGCGCCTTTCACCAGTCCGGCAATATCCACGAACTCGATGGCGGCAGGGACGAGCTTTTTGGATCCCGAAATTTTGGAGAGCACCTCCAAGCGTGCATCCGGCACCGTCACGATGCCCACATTGGGATCTATGGTACAAAAGGGATAATTGGCCGCCTGCGCTTTGCGAGTTCGAGTGACCGCATTGAACAAAGTGGATTTTCCGACGTTAGGGAGACCGACGATTCCGGCTGATAGCATGGCAAAGGAGAGAGGATGGGCAAGGGAGAGGCCGCTTCACAAGCGGCAAAGCATTGGAGGGAGTGATTTGGGGTGAGACTGATACCAAATCTTGAAGAAAACTGGTCCTTCTCTCCCAAGTGCTGAGGTCTTTTAATCATCCATAAACCTAAAAGAAATGGCATGACTCAAAAAATGAGCCGCGCAAGGGGTCGTCGATAGATTTATAAACAAATTAACAATCTGCGTATGTATGTTGCATCCAAGAAATTGCCATTTTTTCGGAGAAGCTCATCCATTTTCCAGACTGTTTTCTTCAGCCGAAAACACATCCGAAAAGCCGGCTGTCTACGATTAAGAATGTCTCCAATTCCGGTTGACGCGCGTTGGCTCAGTCCACTGGAGCTGTCCGTTGGTTTTAAGCGTGGTGAGCCGCTTTCGCGCTTGGCTGTGATGTCGGTGGATGGGTAATTTCAACGGTCCTCATTTAACGTTCGGTCTTTCTTGATCGGTAGGTAGCTCTCGTTTTCAAACTCCTCTTTTTATGCAACATCCCGTCTCTCTTTCCGTTAGCGATGCCGAGCGCACCATTGAATTTGAGTTTGTGCGAGCCACTGAAAACGCGGCACTTAACTCGCTGGCGTGGTTGGGGCGCGGGGAAAAGGAGTTGGCGGATGCGGCGGCCTGCGACGCTATATACGGGGTGTTTGACTTGGTGGACCTTTGTGGTGAAGTCGTTATAGGCGAGGGGATAAAGGATAATGCGCCGGGCATTTTTCTTGGAGAGCACCTCGGCACATGGAAGCCGGGCGCCCCAAGCTTTGACATCGCCTTGGATCCCATTGACGGCACTGCGAATATCGCCAATGGGTTGCCAAATTCCATCTCCGTGATGGCCGCCAGTCAAACCCACGCCGGTAACGAGCGAGCCATGCGAAACCTGCCCGCTTTTTATTCGACGAAGCTCGCCTACGGTCCGGCAGTGGTGGCTGCGATGCACGGCGGAATGGAGCAGTTGAATCTGCATGCGCCTTTGGAGCACACACTTGCATTGGTCGCTGAGGCTCTTGGAAAACGGGTGCCCGAATTGGTGGTAATGACAATGAACCGGCCTCGGCACGATGAAATCATCCGGCAAGTCAGGCGTTCCGGCGCGGCGTTGCGCCTGATTTCCGATGGCGATATTACCGCGGCGGTTTCGCCCTCGTTGTTGGATTCCGGCGTGGATCTCTACTTCGGGATCGGTGGATCCCCTGAGGGAATTCTCACGGCGGCGGCTCTCAAGGCGATGGGTGGTGGGATGTTGTTGCAGATGTGGCCCAAAGATCAAGCGGAGCGCGAAAGCATCGCCGCGGAGGTGGGGGCTGGGGAATTAGACCGGGTCTATGGGGTGGACGACTTGGTGCAGGGGGATAGTTCAATTTTTTGCGCTACGGGCATCTCTGACAGTCCGCTGCTTCCCGGAGTAAAAGTCACAGGAAAGAAGGCGACGACGACCTCCATTTTGATGCGCGCCCGCAGTCGTACGGTGCGTTACATCAAGGCGATTCACGACTTGGAGTACAAGACGATCCACCTTCGCAGTGCCGCAAGCGATCGGAAGCTGTGAGGGGGGCGGCGGTGAGCTTTGCTCGCAACCGTTCAAGGGCCCAGAGGGCGTGTTCTGCGATGAGGGGTTCGGGATCCTTTGCGGCGAGTTCCAGAGCTTGAAGGTCTTCCTTCTCGCCCGTATTGCCGAGGGCAACACAGACGTTGCGCAGAAAGCCTTTGCGTTTGATCCGCAGGATGGGCGAACCGCGGAAAAGGGCGCGAAAGTCGACGGCATCCAGTGAAAGAAAATCTCGCAGCCGCGCTTGCGTGGCAAAGGAGCGGGCGGCAAAGCGCGCTTCGGTGGATGCTTGGGCAAAGCGGTTCCACGGACAAACCGCCGCGCAATCATCGCAGCCGTAAATGCGGTTGCCGATGAGGGGGCGCAAGGCTTCGGGAATGCTGCCTTTGAGCTCGATGGTGAGGTAGGAGACGCAGAGGCGCGCGTCGAGTTGGTACGGAGCGGTGATGGCCTTGGTGGGACAAACATCGATGCAGCGGGTGCAGCGCCCGCAGCGGTCCACTGCCGGGGGATCCGGCGGCAGCTCGAGCGTGGTTAGCAGCGTTCCTAGAAAAAAGAAGGCGCCGAGTTCACGCGAAATGAGCATCGTGCTTTTGCCATGCCAGCCCAGTCCGGAAAGTGCGGCGTAGTCGCGCTCTAGCATGGGCCCGGTGTCGACGTAGCTGCGCTGGCGTCCTCCCTGCGCTTCGAGTACGGCCTCGAGTTGGCGGATGCGCGGGGTGAGCACCTCGTGGTAGTCCTCCCCCCAGGCGTACCGGGCAATGGCGTAATCTGGGGCCGCTTCGCTCAAAATGGGCCCGCTGGGGGCGTAATTGCGGGCCACGACGATAACCGTTTTTACCCCGGGAAGAACCAGTTGCGGATCGGTACGACGATCTGCATTTTTTGCCATCCAGGCCATTTCCCCAGCGCGTCCTTGTTCCAGCCAGTCCTCAAAGGCCGCGGCGTGCGGGGGCGGCACCGCCGGGGCGAAGCGGCAGGCGTCGAATCCCAAGCGGGCCGCCTCTTCTTGAACGGCTGCCTTTAAAGTGGCGACGTCCATGCGAAAGCCTCCCGAGTGGCCGCGACGACTGCCTGAACTACTGAGGGTTGCGCAAGGGAAGTGGTGTCAATCACTGCGCGCGCTGTCTCTTCGTACAGCGGGGCGCGGTCCTGCATCAGGCGCGAAAGCGTCTCTCTGGGATTGGCTGTCTGCAGCAGGGGGCGATGTGTGGCGCGGCTCACGCGTTCAAAAAGAGCGCCTTCCGAGGCCGTAAGCCACACGGTGAATCCCAACTCCCTCAATAAGTTGCGGTTGCGTTCCGTCAACACAGCGCCGCCTCCAGTGGAAATGACGCAGCGCGTCTGCGCCTTGAGCGACTCGAGTATCTCGGTTTCGCGCGCACGGAAGGACTCCTCCCCTTCGTTGGCAAAGATTTCGCTGATGGATTGTCCTGCGCGTTCCACCAGAAGTTGGTCGGTGTCTAAAAACTGAAACCGCAGGACCTTTGCCGCGGCCCGGCCCACTGATGATTTCCCGCTGCCCATGAGTCCAATAAGGACGACATTCTGTGGAAAGGATGCTGGCACAACGGCGAAAATGGGTGGGGAAATTTACGCAAGGCACCGCGCGAGTTCTAGCAGTTCGCCAGACTCGCTTGGATGAACCCAGTAAACAAGGGATGCGGCTTGTTGGGCTTGGACTGGAACTCCGGATGGAACTGGCAGGCCAGAAAATACGGATGCCCCTTCAACTCAATTAATTCCACCAAGGTGCCGTCCGGGGAAGTGCCCGAGATAATGAAGCCCTTGGCCTCCATCTGCTCCCGGTAAGCCAGGTTGAACTCGTAGCGGTGCCTGTGGCGTTCGAGGATCTCACTGGTGCCGTAGACCTTGCGCGCTTTGGTCCCTTCCTTCAACAAGGTGGGCCAGGTTCCCAGTCGCATGCTCGCTCCTTTGCCTGTCACCTCTTTTTGTTCCTCCAGCAAATGAATGACCGGATGCGCTGCATTTTCGTCGAACTCCGCCGAGTTGGCCCCTTCCAAAAGGCACACGTTTCTCGCGAACTCAATCGTAGCCACCTGCATGCCAAGGCATAGCCCCAAAAACGGCACGTTTTGCTCCCGGGCAAACCGAGTGGCGTTGATCTTGCCCTCCACGCCCCGTTCCCCAAACCCGCCGGGCACCAGCACCCCGGCGACGTCTTTGAGGACGGTTTCCGGGTTCCAGTCCTCGAGGGTTTCGGCGTCCACGCGGATCAGGTCGATGCCGCAATCATTGGCGGCAGCGGCGTGTGTTAGTGATTCGTAGATAGACTTGTAGGCGTCCTGCAGCTCGATGTACTTGCCCACGACGGCGATTTTCACCCGCTTTTTGGGATAAATCACTCGGTCCACAAACTTGTGCCATTCCATCATGTTGGCAGGCGGGGCGGAGATGTGCAGCAGGTCGCACACGATTTCATCCAAGCCTTCCCGCTGTAACATCAGCGGCATCTGATAAATGGAGTGATCCACGTCCCTGGCCTCGATGACCGCGTCCAAGGGCACGTTGCAGAACATCGAAAGCTTCTGGCGAACATCCTCGTCCAGCGGATGTTCCGAACGGCAAACGAGCACTTGGGGATGCAGCCCGATCTCGCGCAGTTTGGCGATGGATTGCTGGGAGGGCTTGGTTTTCAACTCCCCAGCGGCCTTGATAAACGGCACCAAGGTGACGTGCATGATCACCACGTTTTGTTGGCCCACTTCCAATACAAACTGTCGGATGGCTTCCAGAAACGGCAGTCCTTCGATGTCGCCGGTTGTGCCGCCGATTTCCGTAATAAGAATGTCACACGGTTGTTCCTTGGAGAGCGAACGCAGCCGGCTTTTGATTTCGTCGGTGACGTGTGGGATGACCTGGACGGTGTTGCCGAGATAATCGCCGCGGCGCTCGCGGGCGAGGACCGTCTCGTAAATCTGACCGGAAGTCGTACTGTTAGAGCGACTTAGGGTGGAGCTCGTGAAACGCTCGTAATGCCCCAGATCTAGATCCGTTTCCGCCCCGTCGTTGAGCACGTAGACTTCGCCGTGCTGGAAGGGGTTCATCGTCCCTGGATCGACGTTCAAATAAGGGTCGAACTTTTGCAGCACGACTTTCAGTCCGCGGTGTTCAAGTAGCGTGCCTAAAGAGGCAGCCGCGAGCCCTTTGCCAAGGGAAGATACAACGCCCCCAGTGACAAAGATGTATTTCATGGGGTGATTTGGTTTCGATATGGGCGGCATGGGCGGCATGGGAGGATGAGGAACTCGGGTCAAAAAAGGGTGGCGAGGGGGTGGCGCCGTAAGCTGCTTCTATAAGAACGGCTACCGGGGGGGGCTCTGCAAGCGAGAAGCGCCCACAATAAGAGTCTCCGCCGCCCGGGCGTCCTCGGGGGTGTCCACTCCGATGGAGGTGTGGTCGGTGTGAAGCACCTTGATGACCACGCCATGTTCCAGGGCGCGTAACTGCTCCAAGGACTCCGCTGCTTCTAGGGCGCCGGGTTTCCATTTCACAAATCGTCCCAAAAACGGCACCGAATATCCGTATATTCCCAAGTGGCGCAGATAAGGAAAGGCGGCTCCGTCGCGAGGGAAGGGGATGAGACTGCGAGAAAAATAAAGTGCGGTTGAGGCGCGGGAGAGGACGACTTTGACTGCGTTGGGGTTGGCGGGATTTTCGTCGGGCAAAAAGGGAGTGGCCGCGGTGACCATTTGCAGCGTGGCGTCTTTGGCCAGAGCGCGGGCGAGTTGGGTGATGAGGAGTGGCGAGATGAGGGGTTCATCGCCTTGAACATTAACCACATGAGTGATGCCGTCCTTGGTGAGTCGCTTGGCCACTTCCGCACAACGGTCCGTGCCTGAGACGCAACGCGGCGAGGTGAGGGCGACTTCAGCGCCGAACAGGAAAGCGGCCTCCGCGATACGCATGTCATCAGTGGCGAGGATCACCGAAGCGATGCCGCGCGCGAGGCGGGCGCGTTCCCAGACGTGTTGCACCAAGGGTTTACCCGCTAGCAGATGAAGGGGTTTGCCTGGAAAGCGAGTGGATGCCCAGCGTGCGGGAATGATGACGGCGATTTTGGACATTGGGGTGAATGTTGGTGGCGATTTTTAGCGGAAATGCCGGCAGAACTCCAGCTTCGACTCGTGCGTGCGCCTTTGCTTGCTTGGGGCTGGGTTGCAGGCCCGCCCGCATTTTTGGACAAGAGCGGCATGGTCGCTAGGAAAAGAGCTCCTTCGCTGTTCTTTAAGGCGTCGCAACCAAAATGGCGCATCTCATCTGTTTTTGTGAAACGCTGAGGTTCTTTCTCACTGAACACCAAAACATGAAAGGCAGTTTTTCTCCCGCTACGCCCTCAAAGCCCACTTTTTCTGAAGCCCTTCGGTTTTGGCTCAAGCTTGGTTTTATCAGCTTTGGGGGGCCCACCGGGCAAATCGCCATCATGCAGAGCGAGCTTGTGGAGCGGAAGCGGTGGATCAGCGAGGCGCGGTTTCTCCACGCGCTAAATTACTGCATGCTTCTGCCAGGGCCGGAAGCCCAGCAGTTGGCTACGTACGTGGGCTGGTTGTTGCACGGAACTCGGGGAGGGATCGCGGCTGGGGCGCTGTTTGTCATCCCTTCTATGTTCATCCTCTGGGGGTTGAGCTGGATCTATGTAACTTTTGGGACGCTTCCCTGGATAGCCGCAATTTTTTACGGTCTCAAACCGGCCGTTCTCGCCATTGTGGCCGCCGCTGTTGTTCGTATTGGGAAAAAGGCGCTCAAAAATAAGGTTATGTGGGCGCTGGCAGGGCTGGCTTTTCTGGCCCTTTTTTTCCTGCGAACACCGTTTCCCTACGTCATCTGTGCGGCTGCCCTAATTGGCTTAGTCGGGGGGCGACTCAACCGTGATATGTTCGTAATTATCAAAGAGCATGGCACTTCTGCGGGCGCCGTGATAGACGATAACGAGGCGAGTCCACTTCACACGCTTCCGTCTTGGGGGCGGGCTTTGCGGGTGTGCGTCGTATGGCTCAGTTTGTGGTGGGGACCGGTGTTGCTTCTGGTGCTTTGGTTGGGCTCGGAGCACACCTTGGTTCGGGAGGCTGTCTTTTTTAGTAAGGCCGCGATGGTGACCTTTGGGGGCGCTTACGCGGTTTTGCCGTATGTATCCCAGCAGGCTGTTGAGACTTATGGATGGTTGAATGGCGCTCAAATGCTTGATGGCATGGGTTTGGCCGAGACGACTCCCGGCCCGTTGATCATCGTCCTTCAATTTGTGGGTTATCTTGGTGGCTGGAATCAGCCCGGTTCATTGCCGCCGCTCTTGAGTGCGACCCTTGGCGCGTTTATCAGCACTTGGACGACGTTTATTCCCTGTTTTCTCTGGATTTTCCTAGGTGCCCCGCACATTGAGCGACTGCGTGGAAACGAAAAGCTCAATGCCGCATTATCGGCCGTTACTGCGTCGGTGGTTGGGGTCGTGTTAAACCTGAGCATCTGGTTTGGAATCCAGGTTTTATTCCCGAGTTCCAGAACGGTAGATTGGTTTGCCTTAACCGCTAGCGCCGTTGCCTGTGTGGGGCTGGTTCGGTGGAAGTGGGAAGTCATTCCGGTGGTTTGTGTGGCTGGCCTCATGGGACTCTTTTTTAAGTTTCTGGTTTAACTGGGTTAAAAGCGGAAAATTTTACGCTCCGCTGCCCTGCGCTTTGGCGTGGGGCGTTGACACTCTGATTGGGGCGCACTAGTATTTGCCCTAATGAGACGCCCCTCGTTGCCATGGGCCGCGATTTGTTTAGCTGCGGCCGCAGTCGTTCCATCCCCGATTTCTCCTTTTTCTCCGTTCACTCCCGTGGCGGTATTTGGTGAAAAAGTGCGTATGGAACCGGTGGCTTCTGGGATCGTTCTGCCGCTTGCACTGGATGATGCTTACAAGGTGGAGAAGGTGTTTTCTGTGCTCCTCGATCCGGCGTTGAACGGGAAAGCAAGTTCGCCTTGGCTGAGGGCTGAGGAAGATAGGCGCTATTTTGGGGCCATCAATGAATTTGAAAGACGCCAGCGCGACGGGCATGCATACACGATTCATTGGAAAGTAGACCCGGCGCACGCGGGGCCGCTGGCCGTTCGTTTCGAGTATCGGCAGCAAAAACTTGGGTCCAAGGTGCAAACTCTCGAGGTAAAATACCCCAAGGCCTCAGGTAATCTGCGCACGGAATTTACGGTTCAGGGGGACGATTATCATCAGGACGGTTCGGTAACCGCGTGGCGAGTACTACTGATTGATCAGGGCCGGGTGGTCGGTTTGCAGCAAAGTTTTCTCTGGTAACCCCGGCACCCCATTTTTTGTGAGCACTCAGTCTTCCATTCAGGTCGGTGTCGCCAACGGGTTGGTTCGCATTCGTGTGGAAGGCAAGGGGAGTTTTCAGAACAGCGCCTCGCTTAAGGATTTTGCCAAGGAAATGTTGTCGCGTGGGCATCGGGAGTTTGTGGTGGATTTGGGCGCGTGTCCCCTAATGGACTCCACTTTTATGGGGACGCTTGCGGGAATTGCGCTCAAGTTGAAAGGCAGCGGCGACGATGGGAACATTCACATTGTCAATTTAAACGAGCGCAATCAGGGGCTGCTCTGCAATCTGGGTCTGGACCAGTTGCTTCGAGTTGAATGTACGGATTTCAGTGGCGCAGAAGCTTTGCTTGCATCCTCCTTTTTGCCGCCAGTCCCCGTAGATAAACTTGAGGATGCTCGGACTATGCTGGAGGCACACGAGGCAGTGGTGCTGGCGAATCCCGAAAACGAGGCGAAGTTTAAGGACGTCCTTGAATTCCTCAGAAGCGACATCGCCGCCCGGCAGTGAGTGCTGTTCGCACTGATGGGCCCTCGAGGTTGCGACCTGGGGTAAAGATGCCTCCGGGGTCTTTGGCTCTGCTTTGGTTGTTGGCGTTACTGGCTGTGGTGGTTCGGTTTCACAATCTCACAGACGTTTTAATCGGGGGCAAATTTTACTTTGTGGATGCCGATTGTTATTCACGAATGAGCCGCGTGGAATTGGTCGCGTCTGCTCCCGGAACAGTGGTGCATTGGCAGGGATTCGAGAACTGGCCTGAGGGCGTCTTTTCGCACGCGACAGCGCCTTTGGATTACGCGATTATGGGTTTGGAGCGCGTGTTACACAAGGTGTGGCCGACTTGGGGGCGTTTGGCGGTATTGGGAGGGGAGACGTTGGACTTGGCTGGCGCACTGATTTCACCGCTCTTCGGGGTATTGTTAACGTTGGGCGCGGGGTTTTGGGCTTACGGTTTGCGTCTGAAGGACGGGGAGCGGGCGGCTTTGTGGTGGGCGGTGCCAATGCTAGTGGCGGTGAGTCCTCCGCTGGTGCATGCCACAGTGTTGGGGCGGCCGGACCATCAGTCGTTGCTGTTATTGTTGCTGGGTGTGGCGCTGGGGGCGGAACAGCGTTTGCAAAGTGCGCAACGTACTATTGGGTGGGCATGGGCGGGCGGTTTGGCGTGGGGTGCGGCGCTGTGGGTGTCTCTCTATGAGCCGCTTGTTTTGGGAGGAGCCTGTCTGCTTTTGGGGTTGGGCTCGTGGCGCGGGGCAAAAATGGAGCGGCTGCACTGGATAGTGGCGGTGTTGCTTCTAGTTGGGACGGGTTGGTGGGTGGACGGGATTGCGGTGGTGTTGCCCGGCGCTGGATGGAGCGCGGCGCTGGGGCGTTGGGGTGGGACGGTGGGGGAGTTACAGCATCTGCAAAGCTGGAGTGATTTGTGCTCGGGAACCGGGTTGTTGTTATGGTTGGCGGTGCCGGCGTTGGTGGTGGAAGGGATTAGAGGGGAGCGCGTCGCGTTTTGGTGGCTGGCGCTGCTGGCGCTATTGGGGACGCTGACGATCTGGCAGATTCGCTGGAGCCCGTACTGCGTGTTGGCATTTGTGGGTAGCCTGCCGTGGATTTTGGCGCTAAAGCCGGCGTTTTGGCCGCAGCTTACGGCTTTGGTGCTCTCGCTTTTGCCGATGGAGCGTGCTTGGGAACAAACTGTTTTTGTTTCCGCAACCGTTGCGCAACGCCACCATGTGGATCGCTCTGAGTGGATCGCTGCCCGTTTCTGTGCAGAACGCATGCGCTCCGACGTAGTGGAGCCCTTCATCGCTGCATGGTGGCTGTCTCCTGCTCTCGCCTATTGGTCCAAACAACCAGGCGTAGCGGGCAGTAGCCATGAGGGGATCTCCGGCATTATGGACAGCGCCCGATTTTTTCTAAGCACCAACCCCGAAGAGGCTCGTGAAATTCTGGACGCACGCTCGGTGCAAATTGTCGTGGCGAGCGACAGTCTTCGTATCGTGGAAAATGCGTCTGCGCTTTTGGGGCGTGTGCCCACTGAAAAACCTTTGGCGGAGCGACTTTGGCAGCCTTACCTTGGGCCGCATTGGGGGCTGGAAGGGGAATCAAACGTGGCTCTTTTCAAGCTGTTACGTCCGGTTAATCCACTCCCGTAGAGGTTTTTGCGTTTTGTTTTATGCCTACTCGCTGAGCTTTACGACCCGCGCCACTCGGTCGAAGGAATCGTAGGTCACCTCGTAGGACAGATTTTTACCGCTGAAAACGACTTCCGTCGGCGTGCCTGCCAACTCCCATAATCCAACGGTGGCGATATCGCCTACTCCATGCGCGAAGGCCCGGCTGGCTTTGGCCTCCTTGCTGTAGCCTTGCGTGACGGAAAAAAGATCAATCCGCCTGTTGTCCACCAAGCGGCTGGAGACTGGTTGGCCAAATTCCGCTAAAATCCGGGCCCGTGGCGTTCCCGCAACCAGCACGGATAAGTTTTTTTTGTCGGGTTGATTCGCTGCCAAAAAAACAGAGCAGGCCGGGAAGTTTGCAAGGACAAGACTACCCAAAATAAAGAGAAGCAGCCGGTCGCGTGCGTTTTTCATAGTTTGGTAATAAGGCGAGTCAAAGTTGTGAATTATCCAATACCAAAATAGCACCTCTCGCGCAAGTTGCCAGCAAAGGACATTTCTCCACCGCTCAAACTTTGTGCGCGAAAAAGGGGCAGGCCACCTGGCTCTGCCCCTTTTGAAATTTCAGCTTCGAAGCGCGCTAACTTATTGCGGGAGAAGAATCTTCACCTCAGCTTTCTCACGCAGTTCCGCGAGGACTTTCTGTATTTGGGTGTCTCGCATCCGTTGGTTCAAGAAGGCGAGAAGCCGTGGCTTCACCGATTCCAGCACCATGGTCTCTGCATCTTTACGGTCAGTGAGTTGAATGATGTGAAAGCCAAACTGGCTTTTGACTGGGGTGCTAATTTCACCTTTTTTCATTCCAAAGGCGGCGTTTGCAAATTCCGGCACCATTTGTTCGCGGGTGAAGAAGTTGAGGTCGCCAGAGTTTTGTTTGGCGCTAGGATCCTCGGACAATTCAGCCGCTAATTTATCGAAGGCTTCCCCTCCCTTAACTCGGACGGAGATCGCTTCTGCTAGCTTCTTCTTCTCACCGACCTGCTCCTCGGTAGCGTCTGCGGGGACGGCAATGAGGATGTGGCTTGCGCGCACCTGTTCCGGCTTTTTGAAGTCGTTGGGGTTCTTTGTGTAATACTCTTCCGCGTCCGCGTCTGTGGCTTTTGGAGCGTCCTTGACCTGATCCTGAACCCAATTCTGCTGTTTGAGATAGGAGCGGATGTCGGTTTTGACCTTTTCCACGGATTGCCCAGACTGCTTCATCTGTTCTTCAAAAGCTTCGGGTGTCCCGAAGCGAGTGCGAAACTGTTCGAATTGTGCCGCGATATCTTCTTCCTTCACCTCGACTTTCGCGGAGCGCTTGGACACGAGTTTTTCGGTGATCAGATCGTTGAGCAACATGCGATAACCTTGATTCTTTTGGTCTCCAGGCAATTGATCTGCTGGGATGCCTTGGCGGGCGAGGGCTGCGGTGAGGGCCTGCTCAAGCTCTTCTTTCTTGATGTCCTGCCCTTCGACGGTTGCAACCACGTCTGGAAGCGGTATTGCAGGGGTCTTTGTGGGATTCAAAAGTTTGGCAAGCTCATCGACGCTCGCGCTGGCAGGCGATGCCGGGGCGTTTGCTGCGGGTTGGGGCGAAGCTGGGGCAGGGGCGGATTCTTTGGCTGCGGCAGGAGCGGCAGTTGTTGAATCTTTGCTCGTTGCAGGAGCCGTTGCTGCAGGAGTTGCTGCAGGAGTTGCTGTTGCGGATTCTTTGCTCGCTACGGGAGCCGTTGTCGCAGGAGCGGTTGCTGCGGGTGTTTGAGGTGCCTCAGGTTTGCAAGCGGAAAGGCATAGAAGTGCTGGGGCAGCCAGAAGTGCTGCTCCAAAAGCGGCGGACTTGGAACGATTCGATTTCATGAAGGTCGGGGAAACTAACACGACTTTTAAAAGTATGCCAGCGCTGAAGCGCTTTGTGTTTCGTGGATTTCGCCGAGCGCGCTAACATTGGGCCTTTATAGCAGGGGGTAACTATGATTGGCTGGCTGTCGTAGGAATGTCGGAGTGTGCGAACGTTCGGGAAGCTCGAGTTAGCGCCCCCCATTTCCCTAGGCGCCCGTAGCTCAGTTGGATAGAGCAACGGATTTCTAATCCGTCGGTCACTGGTTCGAATCCAGTCGGGCGCGCCTTCATTGTGGTGAGCTTAAGTTGTTTTAATTAAGCGTCTTGCATATAGCTAAGAGCTTGCTTTTTCTAATCTTTCACTCCGCCGGCGATTATCAGACAAACCAAGCCCTTACTGGTGCCGATTGTCCCGGAGCACAGCGGAATCAGGCGTGGCCTTTTGCCCGTTGGCGAAGATGTTGTTCTGAATCGAGTTATCCTTGCCGCCTTCGACGTGGAGCGAAAGGGTGGCCTTTTTTTCCGCCCCTTCGCGGTCATCACGAATCACGCATTGGCTCACTTGGCACCGCGTGCAGTCCTTCATCCAAAGCCCGATCCCGTCGCTATCGAAGATGCTCAAGTCGCTCAGAGTGCAGCGGTCGCACTTTTCCATGGCCAGCGCTGCGTCTTTTTTCCAGACGCCCTTTATCAGGAAACCGCTGAGCTTGCAGTCGGCGCTGCGTCGGAAAGTAATTCCGTTGAAATCTTGGGACCAATTCCCGTTTACGATGTAGCGCGGGTTCCTGTCGAAGTCGTTTGGACCGACAATGATGGCCTGGCTGTCTTCGACGAGAATGTCGTGCTCGAAGCCCTCCCAAAAAGTATTCCCCGTGATGGTGACGCCGCGGGCGTGCTGGAGATGGACGTTGATTTTGACGTCGCTCATGGCGTTGCCGGTAATGGTGATGTGGCCTTCCTGCGTCTCCTTGGCGTTCTTGGTGGAAGTGATCCCTTTGCCAATCACCCTGATATTCGCGCTGCCGGCGGACTTAGAATTGTGCTGTAGAGTGCATCCGGTGATTGTGACCTCGTCGGTGCTGCCATCGGTGCAGTCGATTAAGACATTCGCGCTGGGTGCGGCATCGGGTGCCATGTTGCTTTCGATGTCACAGGTGCCGATCTGTACGTTACGCACGGCACCGCCGCGTGTGACGACGCCTCCGCCGGCGCAGTAACTGATGTGGCAGCCGATGATGTTCGACTGATGGAGGTTCACATGATCGTAAAACACGCCGCAACCGCTGTTGTGATAGAGGTGACAGTTGGAGATGATGATGTTTCGGTCGAGCTTCGTGAGATGGATTGCGTGGCGCAGTTCATGAATGAGTGTCTCGGTCACCGTGAGTTGCATAGTGCCCGTGGCCTCAATTCCGTCGGCCTCCTTATTGTCGCCGATAATTTCCAAACCTCTTACCATCGGGGCACGCTGCCTTTCCCAGACATTGGGCTTGAAGGTGCCGGGATCGGCGGATCCCTCATGCGTGCCGACGAAGTGAAACGCCGGTCCGCTCCCAGCCATGATGATCTTGGCGGTCCCATCCGCGATCAGCGCAGTAAACCCCACCTTATCCAGATTGATGGTCACCGTCTTCGTCAGTCGGTAACTGCCCTTGGGAAAGGCAATCGCGCCAATGCCACTGTCCACGGCCTTCTGGATAGCAGCGGTGTCGTCCGCCCTGCCATCGCCGAGCGCTCCGAAATCGCGGACCGTTTTGCCCGGCGGTTCCTCGGAAAAGGCGCAGACGGGAAATAGCACGGAGAGGACGAGGAAAACGAACCGGGGGAGGGGGATTTTCATTGGGAGGCACACCCACTATCGCATGGGTCTGGTGTCCGGCAATCACTTCGCGAGGGAATGAGCGGTTGGTTCATCATTGAGGTGTTATATCAAATCTTGAAGAAAACTGGTCCTTCTCTCCCGGGACCGCGGAGCCCCAGCGTGCGTTGGGAAAGCTGAAGTCCACGCGGGTGAAAGTCCCGCCGGTCGAATTAGACGGTTCACGACCGAAAGCGATGTCCGGAATGAAGCCGTGAGGCCGAAGCCGCAAGCGGGACATC
>CALQFT020000008.1 GCA_943329925.2 Opitutus sp. GAS368 | reverse complement strand
GCAGGTCGTGCGAGACCGAATAGCTGAACGATTCCAGTTCCTTGTTGACCACTTCCAGCTTGGTGGCGCGGGCGGTGAGGTCGGCGTTGAGCTGTTGGATGTTGGTGTTGGCGGCGTTGAGCGCGGCCGTGCGCTCCGCGACACGCTGCTCCAGTTCGGCGTTGAGCACGCGGATATTCGCTTCGGCTTCCTTGCGCGCGGTGATGTCGAGGTGGGCGACCAGCGCGCCGCCCACCCCGTCTTGGAGCGATGTGGCGTGAAGCAGGAACCAGAAGGACTGCGTCGGGCTTGGGCAGGGGTACTCCAGTTGAAACTCCGAGCGCGTGCCATTGATCACCGCTTGAATGCCAGTGAGTGCTGCGGCGGCATAGGGATCGTTGTCAGCGAGTGCTTGGCGGCATGACTCAAGGTAGTTGGCCCCCACCCCAATCCGGCTTTCTGCGGGGGCGCCTCGTTCACGGGCGAAGCGCAGCCACGGCTCGTTCACCGCCACGATGACCCCGGCCGGGTTAAGCAGGGCAATTTCAGTCGGCATGGAGTTGAGGATCGACGTCTTTAGTCCTTCACTACGAATGAGTTTTTCTGAGTAGCGAGCATGCTCGGCGGCCTCAGCATTCAGCCGCAACAGCACGGTAAGCGTCAGCAGGGACAGCAGGAATAAGTGGATGGGAAGAATCGAGGACGCACGCTCGCGCAGGAGCACGGCGAGAGCCTGTTGGGACGCGAGCAACCGGTCTGCATACGTGATGATCTCGTCGAGATTGGCCCGGATTTGCTCGCCCAGCAGGGTGGCCCCGACCGTTGGATCGGGCCCGGCGGGTGCGCCGCTGGCACCCGACTGGCGTGCGGTGATGAGCCGGTTAATAAATTCGCCGCGTTCGTCGATCAGTTGCTTGGTGCGGTCGAGTCGCGACTGCAGGTCTACGTTGGTCGCCGCCAGGCCGCGCAGTTCAATTAAAACGCTTCGGATGGCGTTTAACGACTGGGTGGTGCGTTGGAGTAGGGTGGCGTTATCGGTGAGGATGTAGCCTTGCAGGCTGACGGTTTTGACTTCGATTGTGGCTTCCAGTTGGCGGATCTTGACCTCGATTTTGAGCGTGTGCGCCACGTCTTCGGCGGCATTGGCCTGCTGTTCGGTGGTGGTTCGAGCGTAGACTGCGGTGGCGATGACGAGGGCTAGTCCCAGAGTAAAACCGCCCAGCAGCCACCTGCCGAGCAGCCAGCGCACGCCGGTTTCGCCGAAGGTGATGGGGCAACTCCAAAGTTGGCTCTGTAATCGGACAAACTTCTCCACTGCTAGTTTCGTGAGACTCTTCATGCGAAAACAGGAGGTCGCCTTTTCTCGGGGTTACTCTTTTTGTCCATTTCTTGAAATCGTTCTCGCTGAGGTGTGGAGACTTGGTGTGAGAGTTTACCGTTCTCGAGACTAGAAATGCTAAGGTAGAATGGACCTTCGTCCGTCTTCGTCGGGGTAGCGTGCGGACCATCAAAAACCTCACAGAACTCTCGAAGATATGGATTCTTCACAGGTGTAGACCTCCGAGTTCTTTTTCGAGATCCCATTTCGATCCTGTGGGACTTTGTGAACAACCCCTTCAATCGATCCTTGTAGGCCGAGAGGATGCCATCCCGAGTGTTGGGCTTCTTGACTTCGATGAAGACGAGGGGAAGACCGTTAATTAAGAGCGTGATGTCCGGGCGAAATTCATCGTCCCCATTCTTGCAAGTGAGCTCAGTGACAACCTGAAACGAGTTATTCCCGAAGCTATTCTTGCCAAAGTCGATGAGTTTGAGGCCGGCTGGTTAAGCGTTCGTAGAAGGCTTTGCCCAAGTCTTCATTATCAAGAAGCAGGCTTATGTCCTGAAGAAGCCGGTCGATGTCGTCGGAAGATGCGCCCGGATTGATTTTTCCAATACTATCCCGAAACAGGGTGGGGAAGATGTTGGTGGATTCATCCCACGTGAGATCCTTCAGGGAGAGGTACGAAAAGCCCAGGCGTGTGAGATGCAGGAGTGCAGGGATTTTGACCCTGGAATTTCGTTAAATGCCATGCCTCCGTGGGGTGAAACGTGGGTGCCTGATTACAGCAATGCCTTACACCGCGCGGAGGTGTTCCAGTGTTTCTGGGAACTTCTCAACCAACTTGATGAGAAGAGCTGCGTGAGCGTTGGGTTTGCTTCGGCCTTGCTCCCAGCTCTCCACTGTTCGTGGGTTGGTACGGATTGTTCGGGCAAAGAGGGCCCGTGACAGGTGAAGATCCTCCCGAAGTTTGCGTAGTTCCTCAGGCGCGACGACGGGAGCCTCCTGTTCTGCCATATGGACACGCTTTAGCGTCAATTTCCCCTCGCGTTCAGCGGTTAATGACGTGATGCCTTCCTTTAATTCACTGAGCAGGTTGCGCTTTTTCATATTATTTATTCCCACGTTGGCTGCGGCTTTTTACTGGCGGCTTACTCGGTTTAGAACGGTTTAATAATTCATTTTCCAACAACGTCTTGAACGCTTTTCGTTCAGCTACAGACAGATCTTCCATCTCGCCTTTGCTGTAGAGGGTGAACATCCAGAATTCCTGCCCTCCGTCCCAAAAGTAATAGATGATGCGTAACCCACCGCGCTTACCTTTGCCGCGTTGTTTGTCTTCAAATCGAACCTTCCTGAGTCCCCCAGATCCCTGAATCACGTCGCCTGCTTCAGTGTTTACTAGGAGAAGATTTTGCAAAGCTCGGTAGTCTTCATCCGTCAAATAGTCCTGACGCCAGCGTTGAAACGGAGGCAACTAGACAAAAGTTGGCAGAAGTGGGGGCGCTTTGGATGAGGGTCTAAAGACCATATTGGAGTCCGACTTAAAGTATACGAATGGATCGTATGGATGCAAGGTCCTTCTGGGAGCTAAGGATATTGCTTTTCACCCCCCCGGCACAATTTCTTCAGCCTGAGCGCGGGAGCGTTACCTCAATAGGGAGAATTTCTTTTCCCCGATTCCTTGTGGGGCGTCCAGCGAAATCGAGCCATTATGTGCGAGTTTGGCTTTGGTTTCCGGCAAAAGATCGGCTTTGGTTCATGCTCGTCCCGTTCATCTTGCGCCTCAGTATCCGAGCCACAGTTTTATCGTCAATTTGGGCAATGGAGCCTTCTCGCTGGGGGCCTCAGCGTTTCAAACGGTTCTGCCCACCTCTCCAATGCTCAGGCGGTGGGCTCAGTCCGTGTACACGTTTTCGTAGTCCGGCATCGGGTCGCTCATGTCATAGGGCGAACTGCGATGATCCGTTTGCTCGACAGGAGGCGCGCGGGAAGGCGCCATGCGCGGCGTACCACTCCAAAGGCCCACATGGCGCAAAATCCTTTCAATCACCACCCGCTGATGAATCACTGCGATCACCTCCATTTTATGCTGGCAATGAGGACACAGCAACGGATCGGTGTGCCAAACCTTCAAAGGATAAGAAATTGCTAACCCCCAACGCTGATTTTGTAAAAGTCTTGTAAAGCTTTGTAGAGCTAGTGGTTCGGGCGGCTTATAGGACCCAGCGGTGGCGCTTAAGGCTTTCGTAGGTATGCGAACAAATCACGAAGTTGTGTGTCGTTCAATCCGCCCAAAAGACCTTCCGGCATGATTGAAATTGGAGACGCCTCAAGGCTCGCAATATCCAACTGTCTGAAGGCATGCTTTTGTCCCGCAACATCCTTGATGACCACGCCTCCAGCATCCTGTTTTTCGATGATTCCCATGAGAATCTGGCCGTCCTTAAGTTTGCAGATGTATGCACCAAAACCTTCACGAATCTCTATGCTCGGTTCCAGAATTGCCAGCAGCCAGAAGTCCATGTTGTTGCGTTCATATCCCGTGAGTTCCGGGCCCACTTTTCCACCCTCGTTAAAAAGCGTGTGGCAGGCCGCGCAACGTTGGACGAAAAGCTCCCGACCCTTTTCCTGGTCTCCCTGCGCGCTCTGCGCGAGTGCTTTGAGTCGCTGCATCTCCGCAAGCTTTTGAGTGTTGTTGAGCTTGATGTTAGCCGGTGGCCAGTGCTTCTGGACTAAGGCGTCAATCGCCGGATCATGATATAGGGCGACTTGTTGGAGAACGTCCGGCGCCACATGGATGGTCTTTACGTGGTGGCTGTCCACTTCATTGAGCAGAAGCTGCGCCCACTCTTTGCGACCTGCAAGCATCCGGATCGCGGAGTCGCGCAGTCCGGGTTCACCCGCGAAACGGGACTCGTATCCCGATACAACTGTCTGCGCTATCTTCGGTTCGTCGTAACGCGCCGCCTCGGAGAGCACGACTTTTTTCAAGCCGACTTCACCGCTGCTTGATAAAATACCCAGCATCGCCGGAATTGCGTTAGTTCCACCCATCTCTGCAAGCACACGAATCAGTGCGGCGCGATTTGCCGTTGGCGCCTTTTTGTCGCTTACGACACTCAGCGCCTTTTTTAAGGCATCCGCGCTACCCGTTTTCACAGCTAGGGCGAGGTCATTGTCCATCTGGCCTTTCATGTAAGCCCCGACGGCGTCTGCTAAAGCGGTCGGAAGGTTGGGCATTTTTCCGCCTTCAAAACCGGCGGCGATTCCCTCGATGACGAGCCCTCTGTCCTCGTCGCGCTTGGCAAGGGAGAGGAGTTTTGCGCAGGACTCGAAGTTCTCTTTCCCTCCGGCCATGGCGTATCGTTTCGCGAGGTTTTGTGCGCCGAATGTTCGGGCGAGCTTTAAATTCCAGACCTCCGGATTCTCAAACAAAGAGAGTACCGCCTCCCGGTCCGACTCCGCCTTGGCTTCAATCGCCCACCAAAGCAGGAGTGGGATTCGCTGGTCGGCTGCATCGGCTTCGCGCTCCATCATGGCGCGTACCACGGGCATCGCGACCTTTGCTGGAAGGCGCTTTGCGCTGCAAAGAAGCTGGGTGCGGACCTCTGGATGTTGTTCCTTTGCTGCAAGTTGACTCAATGCAGAGCCAATCGATGCGGTAGCCTCGCCCTCGTCGCCAACACAACGCACCACCCATCGCCGGACGTATGGATCGGGGTGCTGCAACAACTCGATGGCGATGGACTCGCTTAGTCCCCCCAGCATATGCAGGGCAAAAAGAGCGTCCAGAGCATTGGGATTGCGCGCATCGCAGGCTAGCTTCTGCAAGGCGGGGAGCGCCGAGGTTTCTCCTCGCCAGTTCAGTTCTAGAGCGGACTGTACTCGGAACCATTTGTTGGCGTGTTTCAGATTCGCGAGTAATTCGACCACCGGCGCTGTGTGCAAATTAAAAGGCTTGAGGCCGACCTGCGCACCTTTTGGTCGGACGCGGTAGATGCGCCCGTCTTCCTTGCTCCAGTCGTCGATTGGGCGCACATGACTCAGGCGAGTATCGTACCAGTCAGCGAGATATACACAGCCGTCAGGGCCGATCTTGAGGTCCACCGGTCTGAACCACCGGTCCGAACTGCGGAGTAACTCCGGATCGTCTTCGGTGCGAAAGGTTGACGTGCTCGGAATTCTACGGCTGACGTAGCACATGTTATGCAACGCGTTGGCGGCAATAATGCGGCCCTCGAGTTCCGGCATCAGACCGCCGTCATACACTCCCATGGCCTGACTGAAGCGCTTGCCGTCGCTTTTTGTTTCGATGTGATCAAAAAAACCAAATGCATACGGGTTTAGTGGCGGACCGTGTTTGCCAAACGCCTTGGTCCCGCTCATTCCCTGATCGTAGTGCATCCCGCGATGGGCGCCATTGGTTCCGCTGAAGACTCGCCCTTTTGCATCAATCTCGGTGCTAAAGGTGTTCCCGCCTCCTTCGGCGTATATTTCGAAGACCTTAGTCTTTGGGTTGAAGCGCCAGACGTGCTGTCCTTGGAACTTTACATTTTTACTCACCGCAGAGGAAACGTTTCCCGTAGTGGTACTTCCATTTGCGCCGTAAAGCCAGCCGTCAGGACCCCAGCGCAGACTGTTCGCCATGGAATGGGTGTCCTCCATCCCAAACCCGCTTAGCATTACCTGCGGATCTCCGTCAGGAATATCGTCGTCGTTTGCGTCTGGATAAAATAACAGGTAGGGCGGGTTCATGACCCAGATGCCGCCGGCTCCCTTAATGGCCGCTGTCGCCATATTCAGCCCGGCCAATGCAATTTTGTGCGAGTCAAAAAAACCGCTGCCCTTTGAATCCTCAAACACCGTCACGCGGTCAGCGCCTTTAACGCCCTTGGGAGGCGGTTCAGGAATCTTGTCGAATTGCGCGCGCAAATGCTGGTCATAACTCATGACTTTAAGGCCAGCGGGAAATTGGTATTGCAGATATTCAAGCACCCACATGCGGCCTCTGGAGTCCCAGCTCATGTAAAGTGGCTGCATCACATCCGGTTCGCTCGCCATGAGGTCTAACTCGTATCCTTCACGAACTGTGAAGGTTCGCAGGGCGTCTTTGGGAGGAGTGGGGGGAGTGTCGTCACGCTGTATCCCGCGCCCCGCGTAGGTCTCAGCAATTTTCCGAACATCATCATTGGCGGCCGGTGTGGGGATCGCAGCAGGCGCTCTCTGGGAGGGGGATTTTTGCGTATCAGCAGCTGTTAGCGGTGTAATCGCCAACAGAGCCATTGCGGGTAATAAAAAGGAGAGGAGAGACTTCATGGGGTGAACAAAAGGGGGCATTTACTAATCCGCAGACCGCAGTGATTTCTGGATTCTATTCAAACTTAATGCAGCGCCAAGGGCGCCTACAATGGTTAGTTCCGGATATAGTTTTTCGTAGTACCAAAGTTTGGCAAAATAAAAGCCCACCGGAGAAGCCTTACGCCATGTGCCGTCTTCCACTCGCGAAACCAACCACTGCACTCCCGCCTCCAGCGCCCCAGTTTGAGCTCCTCCTGCCAGCGCCTCCACCGCCACACCGGTCTCCTCCACAGAACCGGGTAATCCTTCCCCCCAACCTCCAGACCAACTTCCATCCCTCTGTTGCATTCCCACCAAGGCCACCTCCCCGCGCCGGATCATCTCTTCATCAACCGCGTAACCTTTGCGTTGCAGATCCCGGAGCGCCCCTAAAACCCGAGCGGTACCCCAAGTCAGATTTTCCTCTTCGCGAGCGTGTTGGTTCCCAAACCAAAGCGGCGTCCACGTGCCGTCCTCTCGTTGTTGCTCGCGTAAAAAACAAAGCCCCTTTTTCGTCGCGACAAGCAGCTCTCGCTCCAAGCGTTTATCTGCAAACGGTATCCATGCCACCCACGCCCGCAGTGCATGCGCAGTGAGATCTGCCCCGCTACGATCAAAAGGAAGCGTACCCCAGCCTCGACAAAATGTGGGCATCCCGCCGTCGCGGTTTTGCAGCTCCAGCAGCCAGCGCACTCCGAGCAGCCCCGCTTCAATGATGGGCGCGTCGGGTTGTCCAAGTGAGAGCAGAGCCAGCAAGGCTCCCGCCGTGTCGTCTGCATCAGGCACGCCACCAGGCAAATCAGTCCAAGCCCAGCCGCCGGGAGCGGCGTTGGTGTATGGGTGTACCACTCGATACTGCTGCGCTAGAAGCCAGCGACGAAGATGCTGGCGTTGATGTCCAATAAGTGCTTCAGGCTGATGTGATAATGCGTTGATCGCCAGAGTGCTCGTCCATGTCGCAAGGTTCGTGTCGATGGGCCAACTCCCGTCACTGCGCACTGAGGCGCGTAAAAAATCAGCCGCCAATCTGCCTGTCTGCATCTGAGCCTCACCGCAGGCCGCAAGACTCATCAGTACAAAACTTGTCAGCGGCGTTGCCTCCAAAAAGCCACCGTTTTCCGGCTGCAATGTCTCCAATTTTTCGGCGGTTAATTTCCACAGAACATTGCGCATAAAACGCACTACTGGATTGCGTGTCGGCGCATGACGGTGGATGACTCGCCCTATGGCAATCAGCGCAGGCAGTGCATAGCTGACAACCGGCAACTGCATTGCGCCGTAAAAAGAGTGAGGCAAAGCGGCCAACTCAAAAGGCAGAGCCGGCACTTCCTGCCATCCATTAGCTCCCATGCGGCCCGACAAAATACATGCCGTTAGAATGGGCACAGAAAACGTCCGGTCCTTTCCGTAGCGTGTTCGGATTGCCTCCGCAAGGGGCCGCTCCCAACCGGGCGCGGATGCACCGCAAGCCTCCTGTAGCCATCGGGTGCATCCTTCGAGGACAATCGGAAAGACAGCGTCGCTGTTCGCCGCTCCAAACGCAGCCCACCCAAGCGCTGTTGTACTAATATTACTATGGCTGCGGATGGTGTCCCCCCAACCGCCATCCGCATTTTGTGTTGCCTCAAGCCAGGTGAGACCCGCTCGAATGCGTGCCTCGTCCTCTGGTGTCTGTTGGCCCGCCGATAGGCTGGAAAGCGCGATCACGGCCGTGGCTGTTGAAAGTGCGCTGCTGGAAAGTTCCCCGGACCAATGCGGTGCGCCCTGTAATTCTTCGGTAAGAGAGGCCGTAGCAAGACGGAGAGCTTCCGTCATGCGATGGGTGGAACCTGTTAGATTCATGTTAGATGCCCCAATGCAAGTAGTCCGTAATAGGTATACTCGGCATCCAGATGTTCGTCCGCCCAGTGGCCGTGAAAACCACCTTCCGCACTCCAGAGCGAGTCTAGAAAATCGAGGCATTTTTCTTTCGCACTTGGCACCAAGACAACATCCAGACAGGCCAACGCGTGCAGCGTCGTTGCAGTGGAAAGAAGGTCGGGAATGGGCGCCTTAGGCATCGCCAAAAAACCTCCATCTAGGTGCAGTTGGTTCAGTAGCCAAATGCCCGTCTCGGAGTGCACTGGCATATCCAACTGATGAAGCATTGTTACTGCGGCAGCTGTTGCATTAGTGGACCCCATTGGAAGGCCCGGCGCGTTCCCCCAACTCCCCCCGGGTGCCTCTAAAAACTTTAGCGATTGAACCAAACGTAGGGGTTCAGGCAACGCCATCGCTGAATCCTGATAGGCACCCAATGCCACAAAGCCCCCGTATGCGTTTCCATGAAGCGAACCGCGTTCCCCGTCATATCCACCATCGGAAGCCCGGAAAGTCTCGAGACGGGATAGGATTGCGCTCGCAGTATTTCTCGGCGCGCCACCCACCATAGACCAACATCTAGCCAAGGCTCCGAGATGCACAAAATCCAGAGATGCCCCGTCCCCGAACGAAGTAAGGTATCGTTGTAGGGCTTCGACGGGCAGCGGCTCGTCCACAGCCGCAAGGCCAGCAATCGCAAAAATTGTGTAGTACAAATCAGCTCTCCCGTCGCGGTCCTTTCCTGCACCGTCCTCCGAGAGGCAGGAGCGCAGAAAACCACGCACCAAGGGAAGAGATTCGCCCAAAGACTGAGCACCAAGACGGGCTACCTGCAGCATTTGAATTCGCAAAGACACGAACAAATATTAGCCAATTCCAGAGCTGCCGCCGAGCATCTTTCGAGGGGCGCTGTTTAGCTGCCTCGCAGTACCTCGCGCAGCAACATTCCGTTAAGCAGCACGATGATTAATGCGACCGACCACGCGAGCCATGTAAGTCCTTTGGAGATTTGTAAATCCCCCATAAGTCGCTTGTTAGAAACAAAACTCACAAGCGGGATCACGGCGAATGGTAGTTGCATGGAAAGAATTACCTGACTGAACACCAACAGCCGCCCCGTCCCGTGCTCGCCATATACAAAAAGTACTGCTAGGACAGGCAGCACGGCCAGTCCTCGCGTCAGCAATCGACGCATCCAGGGTTTGAGTCGAAGGTTTAGAAATCCCTCCATCACGATTTGTCCGGCCAACGTACCGGTCACCGTTGAGTTTAAGCCGCTGGCTAAAAGTGCCACTCCAAACAAGGTGGCTGCCAGTGTGGCTCCCAGCAGGGGAGTAAGCAGGGCATAAGCTTGATCGATTTCCACCACATCCGTTCGACCCGTTGAGTGAAAGACCGCAGCCGCCAAAACCAGAATCGCTCCGTTGACAAACAATGCGAGTCCAAGGGCGATGTTACTGTCCAAGGTAGCCCAGTGCACCGCGTTCTTTCTGCCTTCGGGCGTGCGTTCAAACCCGCGTGTCTGGACGATGGATGAATGCAGGTAAAGATTATGCGGCATCACCGTCGCGCCCAAAATCCCAATGGCGATGTAGAGCATCTCGGGGTTTGAAAATGGCATTAAGGGATGGAGAAAGCCGGCGAAAAGCTCGCTTGCTTTCGGGGAAGCCAGGAAAAGCTCTACTAGGAAACTGCCTGCTATCAGCACGATAAGTCCCACAATAAATGCTTCAAGCCATCGAAACCCACGCTGCATTAGCGTCAATACCACCAGTGAATCCAAAACGGTGAACACCGCCCCAATGCCCATCGGTACGCCAAATAAAAGTTTCAATGCCAGTGCCGTACCGATTATCTCAGCCAAGTCGCAGGCGATAATTGCCAGTTCGCAAAAAAACCATAAAACATACCGAACGGCGGGGGGATACTCGTCCCGGCACGCTTGGGCAAGGTCTCTGCCGGTGGCTATTCCGAGTCTCGCGGCCAAAGCCTGAAGCAGCATGGCCATCAAGTTGGATACGAAGACCACGCTAAGCAGCGTGTATCCAAACTTCGATCCACCGGCGATCGCCGTCGCCCAGTTTCCTGGATCCATATATCCCACAGAGATAATGTAACCTGGTCCTGTAAAAGCCAGCAACTGCTTCAACCAGCCGCCTCCACGGGGCACATGGACGCTCGCAAAAACTTCGGGGAGACTTCGCCTTTGCCTCTCCGAGCCATCTGCATCGCTGTCTGAATGCTGATCTGCCGCCATTCAATCCAGCGTGGGCGCCACAAGATAAGGAAACAATAGAATAATTAGCCTCACCTAACTTTGTTTGCGGGCGCTACATCTCCCCGTAGGTTGACCCCTTCTTCGGCTTTCCATACTCTCATTAGATGCCCCCACGTTATACAACACGCCCAGCCTCTTCCGCCGTTGAAGATTATCTCGAGCAGATTCTCGAGCTCATCAACACCAAGGGTTACGCGCGTGTTGTGGACATCGCGGAGAGACTTTCCATAGCGCAAGCCAGCGTCACTAACATGGTTCAAAAACTCGACGCAGAAGGCCTGCTCAAATATGAAAAGTACCGTGGGCTTGTGTTGACAACTGCAGGGGAGGACCTTGCGAGAAATATCACGCACCGTCACCAGCTCCTTACAGATTTCCTCCAGCTCCTTGGCTTGGATACCCAGACCATCTATCACGATGTCGAGGGCATGGAGCACCATATCAGCCCCGCGACCGTTCGCGCCATAGAGTCCCTCACCGAGCATCTCAAAAGCAGACCCGCCTTACTGGGGGCCATTCGGCTTGGACCGCCCCGCAAGCCCGCGCGCAAAAAAATCGCCTCAAAACTTTAACCATCAATCCCGCACAATCGGCATGAAACGAATCCTCAGCGCCCTCATTCTCCTTTGCCTGGCCTCTTGCCAGTCTGCGGCCAACCGCCGTGAACTTGCGGCCGCGCGTCAGTCCATGGAGCTTTCCATCCCGCTGGAGCAAAAGAGCAACTACTTCATAGGTAGGCGTGTACATAAGGTCGATTACAAGATGTGGGGTTACCTCCGCCGGCCCCGCGAGTCTTGGGCGGACTCGCGCCTCGTCATGTTCAACGAGGACAAAGTGCTCGCCCCGGATCGCGCTCAAAACTCAATCGGTTCCGACAACGGCTTCGAGTACCGTCTACGCGGGCACTTTTCCAAGGACAGCGTTTACGAACCTGCCAGCAACGGGATTTACCCCGAATTTATTCTGGAAGGAGCTGATGTGATTTCAAAAACTCCTGGGCCAATATTTAGGGATCAGCGTGCGATCAATCCAAAGGAGCGTTATTACCCAAACCCGTATTGAGGTGTAAGTGCGCGTCGCGCTTCTTGGTGTAGTGTATCTTTAAGGTGCAGCTTTTTAAGCAAATGCCGTTTTCTTTACACAGTCAAAATGTTGCCATATATATGTTATAGTCTGATGTGTAAGCAGTTAAAGTTTGTGGCAGGGCATTTGCTGATAAAGATTGTGTGCTCCTGAAACCTTATCGCCCTGCAGACCTCTTTGACGAACTCATCGATGGCAATGGCCAAGTTCGTCCTTATTATCAACCTGTAGCGGATCGCCTCTTCCAATTGGAACCGGCTGATTTAGCTCACAAAGTTAAGAACTTAGAACTGCTCTTCCTTAAACACGGTGTTACTTTTACCGTGTACGGTGATGAACGTGGTACAGAGCGTGTGTTTCCCTTCGATCCGGTGCCTCGCTTAATTCCTGCACTGGAGTGGGAGACGGTTGAAGCCGGTTTAATTCAACGTATCACGGCGTTGAATCTATTTCTTTACGACGTCTACCACGAACAGAAGATTCTTTCGGACAAGGTCATCCCCGAAGAGGTGGTTCTTAGTGCTGCTCATTTTCGTCCCGAATTTGTCGGGATTAAAGTCCCCCGCAACACCTATATCCACGTGTGTGGCACAGATCTGATTCGGGACAGGGACGGTCGTTATCTTGTCCTAGAGGACAATGCGCGTTGTCCCTCGGGTGTGTCGTATGTGCTTGAAAACCGGGCTGCTATGAAGCGGGTTTTCCCGCAGCTTTTTGGCAGTTCAGGCGTCCGACCGGTGGACACCTATCCGGCCGATCTCTTGGCGACCTTGCAGTACATTGCCCCGAGACAGACAGCGCTTCCAAATTGTGTCTTACTCACTCCGGGGGTGCACAATAGCGCCTATTTTGAGCACTCATTTCTCGCCAGGCAAATGGGAATCGAGATTGTAGAGGGCAGGGATCTCACTGTGCTGGATGAATTTGTGTTCATGCGGACGACGCACGGATTGAAGCAGGTGGACGTCATTTACAGACGCATCGACGACGATTTCCTCGATCCCAAAGTCTTCCGCAAAGACTCTATGCTGGGCGTTCCCGGTTTGGTCGATGCTGTTCGCCGTGGTAATGTTGCTCTCGCCAACGCCATTGGCACAGGTGTCGCAGACGACAAGGTCACTTATGCCTACGTGCCGGATATGATTCGGTATTATCTTGGGCAGGAACCTATTCTGGATCAGGTTCCAACATTCTTGGCGTGGCGGGAGGAGGACCGGAAATACATTTTGGAACATTTACCGGAGTTGGTCGTGAAGGCGGCAAATGAAAGCGGGGGCTATGGAATGCTGATTGGTCCGATGGCGACTAAGGCCGAGATCGAGGAGTTCCGTCATCGAATTGAGGCGACGCCGCGTAACTACATTGCACAACCGGTCGTGTATTTTTCCCAACATCCCACGCTAATTGACGGCGCGCTGGAGGGGCGGCATGTGGATTTGCGGCCGTTTATTTTGTGCGGTGAGACGGTTAAGGTGCTCCCCGGCGGGCTCACGCGTGTGGCTCTAAAGCGGGGTTCGCTGGTGGTGAATTCCTCCCAAGGGGGCGGGAGCAAGGATACTTGGGTTCTATCTCAATAATTTGCCAATCATATGTTTATGTTATCACGAGTCGCAGACCACCTCTATTGGATGTCCCGCTATATTGAACGGGCCGAGAATATTGCGCGCCTTATGCAAGTGAGCGTCGAACTCCTGCTGGACGGAGGGAGGGGCGCCGCTCGCAAAGACGGTGATTACTGGAGTCCAGTGCTCGCCGCAACCGCCATGGAGGACACATTTCACATCCTTTACCCCGACCCGCAGCCCGGTGATAGCTCCTATTTCCTAACGCTCGATGAGCGCAATCCCGACTCCATTAGGTCCTGCATTCGTGAGGCACGAAAAAATGCACGCACCGCTCGGGATCAAATTTCCGACGAGATGTGGGCGGAGCTCAATCAATTGTATCTACTGATTGATTCTGATCGGGGGGCGGCATTGCTTGAAGCCACTCCTCAGTCCTTCTTTGAAATGATCATCCAGTCGTCGCTTTTGTTCGATGGGATTACCTCGGCAACATTATCTCGTACAGAAGGATGGCATTTTCTGCAATTGGGCAGGTTTTTGGAAAGGGCCGACAAGACGAGCCGATTTTTGGACATAAAGGGACAATCCGCGGATCCGAGCGATACTGCCTTGGAAGCGTTGGAATGGGGCACCATTCTGCGGGCGTGCTCGGCTCAGGCTTCATATCGGCGTGTGAACGGAACCGAGTTTTCGGCTGAGCGTGTTTTAGACCTTTTGCTGCTTTCCACTGACTTCCCTCGCTCGGTGCGGTTTTGCGTGCGTATGGCCGATGAGATGCTCCGAAACATCACTGGTACTTTGAATGGGCGTTATTCTAACCGGTGCGAGAAGTTGGCCGGGGCTTTGCTGGCTCGGCTGAATTTCGCGGCTGCCTCCGATGTGCTTGAGCGTGGGCTACATGACTATATTGATGATCTGCAGGTGGCCCTCAATGAAACGGCGCACGCTATTTTTGAGACGTACGTGCTCATCCCGCAGGACACCACGCAAAACATCATCCATCTGCCAACCTTTGATCCTCTGGGGTACCACTACCAGCAACAGCAACAGCAGCAGTAATTTCAAGTTTAGGTGTTTGCCGCGCCGGATATCGCCGCGTGCTCAGGTTTCGCAATTGCGCTCCAGCTCTTTGTTTCCAATCCATGAAGTTACGGATCATCCATCTCACCGAGTACCGCTATGCGCATCCGGTACATGGAAACTTCAATGAACTACGACTGTCTCCAGTGCAGAGCCGCTGGCAGGACGTTCCGTTCTTTTTACTGCGGGTACTGCCTTCCAGCCGCGTCCAAAGGTTTGTCGATTTCTATGGGAACACTGTCAATTATTTCGAAATCGAGGAGCCGCATCAGGAGCTGGTGATTGAGACTACCAGCTCGGTTAATACGCTCGATCGATACACGGCAGGCGAGCCGCTCGCTGTTCCCCTCAGTGCGCTTGATTGTTCCGAGGATCAGTCCCGGCTGCAGCCCTTTCTTCAGCCATCCGGTCCCGTCGAATTCCCACCAGAGATCTGGCGGGCCGCAGTGGATGTGCGGCACTCGCACCGTTACAGTTTCGAGCTGGCTAAGGGGCTAATGGAGTTTGTTTTCCATAATTGTTTATATCTCGCTGGGGTAACGGATGTGTTCACCACTTCTTCTCAGTTTTTTCACAGTCGTCAGGGTGTTTGCCAGGACTTCAGCCATCTGTTGTTAGCGCTTTGTCGCTCTGTACAAATTCCGGCCCGCTATGTCAGCGGTTATGTGTACGATGCGATGCGCCGGGACTTGCGCGGAGCCCACGCCTCACACGCATGGGTGGAAGTCTGGGTGCCCGGCAGTGGTTGGCACGGGTTGGATCCAACGAATAACTGTCTCACCCGCGAACACTATGTCGTCCTCGCGGTTGGGCGCGATTATCAAGACATTGCACCGGTGCGGGGCACCTTCTGGGGTATTGCCGACCGCGCGATGCGGGTGAGTGTTCATATTGAAGAACGGGCGTGAGTTCCGGATTCAGATCCAGCGGCGTACGTTTTCGGAGTTTCCATTTTTTAACGTGCGGCATTAATGATGGCATCCATTTTGCCGACTTAAACGAGTCAGCCAATCTCGCCCCGATGCAACACCCCGCCTCCATCCCCACTGCTGTTTCACAACCCACTAAAAGACTGGTATGGATTGACCTAGCCAAAGGTATTGGAATTCTTTGGGTGGTATATTTTCATTTTTTTACCAACTACGTGGATACGGATGCCGCGCCTGGTACTCCGTCTCCGATGTCAGGTCATTTTTTAAATGACCTTATTGGGCCTCATTCGTGGGATTCTCTGGGTTCGTGTGCTGCGACTCTGGGAAACATCGCTTGGTTGGCGGTTTCTCAAGTCGGTTTTCATGCGGTCGGTTTGTTTGTTTGTATTGCTCGGCGGGTGGTCACTCGCAACTGCCACATGGCGCCGCGCGGAGAAGGGACCGATAGAGTGGCGAAATTGGTATGAGGCACGCTTCGTTCGTCTCTACCCGATGTACTGGTGTGCGCACCTCCTGCTGCTCCTGATGCCGTTTACTTGGTTGGAGCCGATAGATAGCCGTTTCCTGGTTAGTCTTACTGGTCTGCGTTGGATTAACTTGGAGACCACATTTTTATATGGGAATGCGGCGTGGTGGTACTTTGCCATGCTGATTCAATTATACGCGATCTTCCCAGTCTTGTTTGTGGGAATGCGCAAGCTCGGACTGGTGCGCTTTGGCATCGCGGCGGCAGCAATTGGATTTGGGATGCGGTATATGCTTCTGGTGGAATGGAAAGCGAATGGTCTTTGGCTTCTGGGTGCCAACGCTCTTTCGAGGCTTCCCGAATTTGCGATTGGCATGATTCTAGGTATAAGCCATTTGCGAAATTCCACGATGGTGGAGCGTTGGATTCTTGGGCCGCGGGCGGTTGCTTTAGGCCTGGCCCTGTATGCGTTTGCTCCCCAATTCCAGACGGGAACTGCATATATTTTCGCGGACTGTTACACTGCCATCTGCTGCACTTTGGTTGTCGTCGGCCTGTGTGGGGTGCTCGAAAAGTCAGCGTCTGCGAGCAAATGGATGAGTCTGGTTGGCACTTATTCCTTTGGGCTTTTCCTTACGCATCAACCGTTGGTTACATGGTTTGGGCAAAGAATTAAAAGCTTGGCGGTGTGGCAGTTTCTTCTGGTCAGTGTGGGGGTGCTGTGGGTGCTGAGCGCGGGGAGTATTGCTTTGGAAAGGGCGGTTAATGCCCTGACGGATCGCCTTTACTCTGCGCGTAAAAGCTAGTTTGGCTTACGCCTGTACCGCACGACTTGGCGGCTGGTGAGGATGAATCCGACATAGACCGTGTTGCCTCCATCAGTGACAGCAAGGCCGTGTGGCCATTCAAAGTCTCGTTTGGTTCCGGGCGGCTTGGTGTGGAAAGCTTCCATGAGCTGTCCTTTGAGGTTGAATCGTCGGACAATCCCTTTTGCCGCATTGAAATTTGAGAGCACCCAAATTGATCCAGCGTGGAACCGTATGCAGCTCGGGCGACCGAGCTTGGTCCAAGTCGTTTGCAGTTCCCCCTCCGCATTAAGTACTTGAACCCAACGATTTTCCCGGTCCGCAATATAGACCAAATCAGAATCATCTATCGCAATGGAGTGAGGCGTGTGGAACTGCGCGAGTCCGTCACCCTTTTCGCCCCATTCTCCGGTGAGCGTTCCGTCGGCGTCGAAACGCAAGCCGCGTTTTATGATTGAGCCATCGGTTACGAGGAAGGAGCCATCCTTGAAAAACGCGACATCTGTGGGCATTTGAAAGCCAATCTCCGGGCCATTGAGTTCCAAAAGTTTGCCCCCGTTCACATCGAACTTAAAAACGCTCTTCAAGGCACCATCAATCACCCAGACATTCCCGGCGGCGTCTATGCTGATGTGATGGGGAAGCATGAAAAGATTGCTGCCCCATGAGCGTAAAAGCTTTCCCGTTTTCGGATCGATCACCAGCACCGCGGGCTTTCTGATCAATTTCTTCAAATAACCCAAGGCGGGGTCCGAGTGGTTTTCGCCGTGATTTAAGGCGAAGATTGTACCGTCTTTGGCGACCGCCACTCCGGTGAATTGACAGGGCTCGGGGTACGATGGCGGGGCGAGTGCTGGCCAGGTCTCGTCCAAGAGATGACTCTCCGGAAGCATCGGCTCCAAGGGTGTTTGCGGGGTGCGTTTGGTTGGAGAACTCTGCAGGTTCTCCCCAAACAAATGTCCGTCTGCAAAGTACAACCCGGCGACTGTCGCTGCGCTAAAACGCACGGAAAATGTTTTAAGAAACTGACGGCGGCTTCGAGGGCTTTCCATGGGATGGCTTTTTGCGGACAAACTTTTAGGAACCTTATCCAGATTTACCTCTCACGCCAGCAGTCGTTGTTGCGGTTGCCGTGAGGCACTTGGCGCAACCGCTCGCAAAAAAGTCATTGCCCTTGTCGTCGACAAGAATAAAGGCGGGAAAGTTTTCGACTTCAATTTTCCAGACAGCTTCCATTCCGAGCTCTGCAAACTCGAGGACTTCAACTTTTTTGATGTTTTCCTTTGCGAGGATCGCAGCCGGTCCTCCGATACTGCCGAGATAAAAGCCTCCGTGTTTTTTGCAGGAATCGGTGACCTGTGCGCTACGGTTGCCTTTGGCAAGCATGACCATTGAGCCGCCGAGGCTTTGAAAAAGATCAACGTAACTATCCATTCGACCAGCTGTTGTCGGGCCGAAGCTCCCAGAGGCGTAACCTTTGGGCGTCTTGGCTGGGCCGGCGTAGTAGACTGGATGTTGCAGGAAATAGTCGGGTAATCCTAGGCCTGCATCGACGCGCTCCTTGAGCTTCGCGTGGGCGATATCGCGGGCGACTACCAGTGGACCGCTGAGTGAGACGCGCGTGGTGACGGGTAGCTTGGAGAGTTCGGCGAGGATCGCAGACATGGGTTGGTTGAGGTCTATGTGGACTCCGTTGTCACTCTTGATCAAACGCAGCGATTCCGGGATGAACCGACCGGGATCCTCTTCCAATTGTTCCAGCCAAATCCCATCCCGATTGATCTTAGCTTTAATGTTGCGGTCTGCTGAACAGGAAACCCCGACGCCTACCGGACAACTCGCGCCGTGTCTTGGCAATCGAATCACTCGCACATCCAGAGCGAAGTATTTGCCGCCGAATTGCGCTCCGATACCGGTGGTCTGAGCGAGATGCAACGCCAGCTTTTCTGCTTCCAAATCACGGAAGGCGCGGCCGTGGGCGTCTCCACTGGTTGGAAGGCCATCGAGATACTTTGCCGAGGCGAGCTTTACCGTCTTCAAGCAGGCTTCAGCGCTGGTGCCGCCGATCACAAAAACGAGATGGTAAGGTGGGCAGGCGGAGGTTCCTAGGGAGGTCATTTTCTGCAGGAAAAAGGCTTCCAGACTCTTCGGGTTGAGCAGCGCCTTAGTCTCCTGAAAAAGGAAAGTCTTGTTAGCCGATCCGCCTCCCTTGGCTACAAACAAAAATTCATATTGGTCTCCGGCAGTGGCATACAAATCGATTTGAGCGGGCAAGTTGGTGCCCGTATTTACCTCTTGATACATGTCCAGAGGTGCGGTCTGGGAGTATCGCAGGTTTTCTGTGGTATAACATTCATGCACTCCTCTGGAAATCCACTCCGCGTCGTCCGCGCCGGTCCACACATGCTGTCCCTTTTTTCCAATCACAGTGGCCGTTCCTGTGTCCTGGCAAAATGGGAGAATTCCTTGAGCGGCGATTTCCGCATTTTTAAGCAATGTCAGCGCCACGTAATGGTCGTTGGTGGATGCTTCGGGATCCTGAAGAATAGCTGCTACTTGTTGTAGATGCTTCTTCCTCAGCATAAAAGAGCAGTCGTGAAAGGCTTGCCTCGCGAGGAATGTGAGCGCGGAGGGATCCACCTTTAGAACCGGTTGGCCCTCGAATTCCGAGATGGACACGCCTTCCTTGGAAAGGAAACGGTATTCGGTGTGGTCAGGGCTGAGTTGAAAAAGGTCTTGGTAGGAGAACGCGGGCGTTGCCATGGGATGAGACTAGTGGCGATGAGTATCGCACTAAAGGAGAAGTAATGGGGCTATCTCGAAGCGGTGGGTGGAGTTTGGAACGGGTTGGGCGCAGCTCAGTGGCTCTCGGGTTGTGGGCCAATTTCCTCGACGGGAATTCGTTGGAAGCCTAGTTGCCAAGCCGGTGAATCCTTTTGGAGGGTAAAGGTTTTGACATCATCCCACAAGGGGTCGGCGACAAGGGAGCGCGAGTCGACGCCGTTGGCGCGCCAGGAATCCCATTCAGTTTTGGGCGCGGCGCGATGCAATTGAAGGTCCGCGATCTCTAACTGGCCATTGTTGCAGCGCCATCCTATGCGGGCTGAGAACTGTTTCATTTGTTCAACCCAGTTAGGTTTGCCAGGGGCTGGGACCTCGAATACCCACTCCAGATTCTTCCATTCGGTGGAGACTTCTACTTCGCTTTTTGGGCTAATCCAAAAGTACACCTTTGGAATAAACGACTGCATACTCAATGCGGCTCGCCCCGGCACCGTTGCCCGCACGCGAGCGCTCAGGCGGTAGGTTACGCCTGCTTCTAAATTGATATCATTACCGAACACAAGGGGTTGAATCTTTTTGGAATCCGCGCCTTCGGAGGAGATTTGGAAGCTTGTAACGCCTTTCTCATTTCGGGCCAAGGCGGCGAGGGGACTGCCGTTGGGTTTTGTGCCCCAGCGCCAGCCTGTCGGCATTTCGCCGGGTTCGCCGGAGAATGGAGCGAGCAGATTGTCTCCTTCGTTTGGACCTGCAGACTGGAAGCCCGTTCGGATCGTTCCCTCCGGCGTCCAATATAAATTGGATTCAAATGTGTTATGGCTGAAGGGCACCCGCAAGATGCTCATCACTGGCACCTCCGCTTTAGGCGACACCACGATGTTTTTCTCAAAGCGGTTGCCTCGCATGGTCAGGCCATCGGGGAGGGGAGCATTATTTGGGTGCAACTCCATTCCTCGCATGGTTTTCCATTCCTCATTTCCGGCTACAGATTCGTAACCTTTCACCATTGCTGGCATGTGCTTTTCCCAGAAGTTTTGCTGGATACTCCAGCCGTGGAAGTCCACCTGCCAGTCTCTGTTGCCTGAGAAGATGTTGTTTTGCACGATGCAGTCTCGTGCTCCGTGGGCGTGCATGCCTCCTCGTCCGCAGCGAGTGACGATGTTACCGAAGACGTTCACCCCGCCAGAATTATCATCGAGATAGATGCCCCAAGCAAAGTTAGGGGTGACTGCCTCTCCGTTGTGCATGGAGAAGCCGGGGATATCGTGAATGAAGTTGTAATTGATGCTCGTGCCTCGTGGGGTGATCCAGTTTCTTCCGTTTGAGTAGATGGCGCCGGTATCCTCGGTTTCTAGGGAGACATCGTGAATGTGGTTGAACGCTATTTCATTACGGTTGCCGTTGTGGTCGATTCCGAAGCGGGGGCCGTGATGAATGTGATTGTGCAGTGCCCGATTGCCCACCCCGGAAATGGAGACGCCCACGCCCTGTTTGTAGTAGAGGCCAAAGTGGTGGATTTCGTTGTGCTCAGCCACATTGTTAGCTTCTGTGAGCGTTGGGATATCACCTCCGTTGAGCGTGATAGCCGTGTTTCCGATTTGCTCCAACTGGTTGTGTCGCACGCGGTTTTCAACTCCTTTTGAGACTGAGACGCCGTGTCCGTTCCAGTCTCCTGCCGCCCGAATCCAGTTGTGCTCTACAACACACCGCCGTGTCTCTGCGAGAACCACAGCAGAGGCGTCGCACCCCTCCATGATAAATCCCCGCCACAGAATGTCATGGGCGCCGGCTTCCATTTTTAGCAAAGTTTGCGCAATAACGGGTGTTGCTTCTTCCGGTTTGCTCCCCGCCGGGGGCCAGAAATAAAGCACGCCTTCCTCCGCATCGGCGTACCATTCCCCCGGAGTATCCAGTTCTTCGAGAGCGTTTTGAAAAAAGAATCGATCTCCGCTGCGTATCGCGTACGAGCAATCTCCAGCGAGGGTGACCTTGCTGGAAACGGGATCCACCGATTGCACGCGCACCCGATTGTTCCACCAATTAAAGCGCGGGAAAATACACAACTCGACTTGCGAAGGCTTCGCCCATGTTCGCCAGTCTGGAGGTTTGACTTGCAGCGTGTGTTTGTCCTCGCCGGGGATGTCGGCGTACATCGGCCAGAGTTGTCCGTCAGCGAAGGCCCAGCCGCCCGCCACAGGGTCCTCCGGGGTCGAGTTAGGATATCTGGCAAGAGTCTGTCGTTGACCGTTTAAAAGGAGCTGGCGTACGCCTTTGCCTTTACCTGCTGATCCGAGAGGTGCTTTGAAAATGCCATTTTTCCACGGCGTCCACCCCTCCAGTATCACTGCACCACTGAGAATTGGTTTTTCCCCAGGAAAGGCGCGCCAAATCACTGGGGAACCCTCCTCGCCGGAATCCGCCTTACCCAAGGTCAACGCCTCGCTCATCCGGTAGGTTCCTGCGCGTACACTGACGGTTTGCTGCGAAGTGTCGCCCGCCGTTCGGGATTCACGGATTGCCCGGCGCGCCCGCTCAAATGTAACGAATGGTCCCTCGTTGCCGCTGGTTTGCGCAGCGGGTTGCCTGCCGCTCCAAGCGTCGTTCCCTTTTGGCGAAACAAACCATTCCGTGGCAGAGGCTGCTGGAACCAACAAAGCCAATGATGCAAGGAGGCAAAGGAATGGGCGAGGGGACATTCGCTGATCTTGAGCGGAATGAGCCTGTGAAACAACGGTTTTGCTGCGCGCCTTCTGGCGTCGCCAAATGTTGCAAAGCTCACCCAGCGGTCTAATGATTTATATGTGGAACATTTGTTACGGCTAGGCATCGGATTGCTTTTTGCAACCGGGATCCAGTGGTTTAGTTAAAATTTGTCAGCTAAAAATGTCTGACAAACACGGCGAATCTAAGATGGGGCCTCGTAGGTTTTGCTACCTTGCGGATCCAATTTTTTTGGGTGCTGTGATGCTTTATGCGCTTAATCGCTGGTGGTGGAAGCCACGATTTGGAGCCGAGTTGCCGTTTCTACACGACCATTTCAACGATTGCCTGCTGATTCCTGTCGCGTTACCGGCGTTACTCTGGATTTTTCGCGAATTTGGACTTCGTTCCCATGATGGGATGCCCACTTTGCGGGAGGTTTTCGAGTGGACGTTGGTGTGGTCGGTGATGTTTGAGTGGGTTTTCCCCCGGTTTTTCCACCTTGGAACTGCCGATTGGGCAGACGTGCTGAGTTATGTGGCGGGTGCCGTGTTTGCAGCGGGCTTTTGGCTGAGGAAAGTTTGCTGAAACCTTCCCAAAGTGCGCTGACAAACGTTTCACTCATGGGGGATCTTGCGAAAGGAATGGCCTTCTGTGGCGCCGCATGCGAAAAGCCTTGATGCAATCTGTTTCCTTTTCTGATCTCGGCCTTTCGCCTGAGTTGCTGAAAGCCGTTAAAGAGATGGGCTTTGAAGAAGCCTCTCCGATCCAAGCCGCCACCATTCCTGCACTTTTATCTGGGAAGGATGTCGCGGGCCTCTCCCGTACTGGATCGGGGAAGACAGCCGCTTTTGCCATTCCCGCAGTAGAATGCGTGGATGCTTCCTTGGGTGCTCCGCAAGTGCTTATCCTTTGTCCTACTCGGGAGCTTGCGGTGCAGGTTGCCGGTGAAGTGGGTAAATTGAGCGCCTTCAAGCGTGGGGTGAAGGAACTTGCGATTTATGGCGGGGCATCTTACGGAGCACAGTTTCGCGGTTTGGAAAATGGGGCGCAAATAATCGCGGGCACTCCTGGGCGGATCATGGATCACTTGGATCGAGGCTCGCTGCGGTTGGATGCCATCAAGATGGTCATTTTAGACGAAGCCGACCGGATGTTGGACATGGGTTTCCGGGATGACATTGCAACGATCTTGCAACAGGCTCCGCCCCAGCGGCAAACGGCGTTTTTCTCCGCCACAATGCCCGCGGCGGTGGAGCAGCTCATTAAGCGCTACACCAGCACCCCGTTCTGGGTCCGGCTTGAAACCCGCGCAGAGGCAGCCCCAGACATCGACCAATGCTACTTTGAAGTAGGTCACGGTTCACGCGTTGGCGCGCTTTGCCGCGTTCTGGAGGCAACCAACCTGCGCTTTGGAATCATTTTTTGCTCCACCAAAAATGCAGTCGACGGGGTTACTGAACATCTTGTGGCTGAGGGTTATCAGGCGGATCGTCTCCACGGTGATATGTCCCAAGCCATGCGCGAGCGTGTGATGCGCCGCTTCCGGGATCGCAAGCTGGAGTTCCTCGTGGCCACGGACGTCGCCGCACGAGGCATTGATGTGGAGGATATTGAGGTAGTTCTTAACTACGATTTACCCCGCGATCCGGAAGACTATGTGCATCGTATCGGTCGTACAGGGCGTGCCGGACGCAGTGGTCGCGCTATTTCCTTTGCGACTCCACGGGAGATGTTTGCACTGGAGCGTATCTTCCGCCTTACCCGAATTAAAATACGCCGTGAGCGGATGCCCACTCCCGCCGAGGCGGCCCAAAAGCGCATCGAGGTGTTGGTTGAATCAGTCCGTGCGCTCATCGCTACTGGCACAGTTTCCAAAGCGCATGTCGGAGCGAAAGCGCTTCTGTCCGATGGCAGCGAACCGGAGGTCGTCATAGAGGCACTTCTGCACCTGCTCACGCATCGTAAAGCGACTGGAGCGAAGGCATCCGGCGCAAATCAAGATAATGACTCCCGCGCCGACGTTATTCCAGGTGGCGGCCCGCGCGCTCCTAAGTACGGCGATTCTGGGGAAAGGCCGCGTCGCGAAACGCGCAGTTACCGCTCCGATGGGCCCAGGCCCGAGGGACGGGACCGCGGCGCCCAACCGCAGCGGGAATACGCGGGAAATTCGGAACGTCCTGCAGCGCGAAAACCTGCATTTAAAACGGAGCGTCCCACGCGGGATGTCCCCAGTGGCGCGACGCGGGCTCCTCAGCGAGCTCCTCGCTAGGCGCAGGGGTTGGGCGGTTCTGGAGAAAGCCGGCAAGCTGTTTGTAATACCATCTCTTTTAGGTTTATGGATGATTAAAAGACCTCAGCACATGGGAACGCGCAGCCCCAGCTCCGCAAGGACTGTCTGAGTTTTTGGAGCGTCAAAGCGGAGCCGGGGCTCCGCGTTCCCAGGAGAGAAGGACCAGTTTTCTTCAGGACTTGGTATAATTCATTTGGGCCGTCCAATTTAAATCGGCCCTTATGTTGCCGCTTACTTGACATGGCATTAGAGTGCCTTATGTGTGGGTGGAGCTTTTCGTCTCCCCCATGAAAATTCTCAAACTGCTTTTTTCCCTCTTATTTCTTGCTGCCACGGCAGTTCCCATTGCCCGCGCCGTTGATGCGCCACTTCTGCAGATTCCGCTGGTGGACATTGACGGTAATGCGGGTGACTTGAGTATGTGGAGTAGCTACGTCATCTTGGTGGTGAACGTGGCCAGCGAGTGCGGGTATACGAGCCAGTACGAAGGGTTGGAGAAAATCTACAAGCGTTACAAGGAGCGCGGATTTACGGTCATTGGGTTCCCGTGCAACGACTTTGGGGAACAGGAGCCGGCCAAGGAAAAGCAGATCAAGGCATTCTGTTCGAGTAATTTCAACGTGACATTTCCGCTGATGAGCAAGGTGCAGATTCGTTCTAATGCGCATCCTTTTTTCGCTGCGCTGACGGATTCCAAGTCGCCCTATCCCGGGCCTGTTCACTGGAACTTTAACAAGTTCATTATTGGCCGCGACGGAGTGCTCAAGGCGCGTTTTGAGTCAGATGTGGAGCCGGAATCGATTCAACTGAAGCAGGCGATCGAAAAGGCTCTTGAAGCACCTAAACGGTAAGATTTTCTGTGTGGGGCGTGCCGGTTTGAGTGTGCCGGCTTTTTTTTGTTACTTAGCCAGTCGGTTGAGGGTGTAAGCGACCATGGTGTGTCCCAGCGGTTGCTTTTCGGAGGTCAGTCCGCTCAGGGTCACGCGCATCACTCGTTGGGGCTGCATCTGCTGGTAAACTAGGTGAACCTTGCGCCGGTCTGCGCTCCAGGAAAGGGAGCTGGGACGCACTAGCTTGGTTGCTGTTTCAGGGCCGCCGTAGCTGGAGGAATAATCGTACCAGTATGTTTCCGTCTCGAAGGTTTCGGGTTTTTCTCCCACACCCCGGTCCACGGGTTGGGTGAATTCCAGATCAAAGCCGTCCTTGGTCAAGTGCATGGAAAGGACATCAAACACCCGTCCGCCATCGAACTTGATGCGCTGCAATCCTTCCATCGCTCCGGCCCACTCCCGCATGGTCTGTCCCACGTAAAGCTCCGTGCCGTCAGGAGAAAACGCCATCCGGTTGGAGCCGTTGCGCAGGCCGTTGTTGGAATAAAAGTCCACGCATGCCCCCTGCCTGACTCCGTCGACTTGCTCCAGCATTACACGGATGATGCGCGGAGCGGCGGCGTCTGCGACTAACATCTGGCCGGAGAAAGGGCCGAACTTTCCTCCGGTAAGATCAAAAACGGGCTCTGCGGGCGAACGCGAGAAACCATAAGGAAATAGGACGGCGGCTGGGGTGCGCATTGCGTCGAGTTCCTCCATGGGCTGCTTGAGGGGGTCGCGCTTTGGATCGGCTTTAACGTATTGAGGATCCCAGACGAGCGAGGAGGGATGTCCGTAGAAACGATTTTTTTGGACGTGATAGAGTGGATTGGTGGAGCGGAAGTCACCCTGGTTGTCAGTCACCCAGATGGAACCATCTGGACCGCTTTGGATGCCATTTGGCGAGCGAAAGCCCTTCGCCCAAGGCGTCAATCCGGTCTTGGGGTCCCAGTGCATTACCCAGCCACGATGTTGGACGGAGGCGAAATTACGCCCGCGCCGGCTGACTTCGGAGAATTCGCCGCGAGTGTGCTCGAAGGTGAATCCCGAATGGGATGCGGTGTTGAGCGCGATGAAGAAGCCGTCTGCCCCGTCAGGAACGGGCCCCGCGGTAACTTCGTGGTAGGCCCCGCTGAGGTTGAAGGAGGCCTCGGTGCGGTACTCATCGGCGATGCCGTCACCGTCGTTGTCGATGACCCGGGTGAGTTCCGGCATCTGGCTGACGAGCATTTCGCGGTCGGAGATGACAAACAATCCATTGGCGTTGTGGAGCGATTGCTCACTGAAGCGAGTCCATTGCATCAGCTCGGGGTTCGCCACGGGGCGAGCCGTCAAGATGCCAGAGCGCCGCGTCAAGACGACGAGTTTGCCCGAGGGCGTGAACCCCAGACCGCCGATCTCCGGAGCGATACCTTTTGGCATCGGGATTTCCTGTACGGTGTAGGGAGCTGGTGTGGCGGAATGGCCGGCGTGATCGGCGTTTGCAAAGGCAGTTTCTGAGAGCAGGAATGCGCCGAGAAAGCCAAAGGTAACGAGCCGGCTCAGGCGTGAATTCACTAGGAAAAAATGGAAAGAGGGCATGTGCTGGGGCGGTTAGGGCTTCTTGGTCTTGGAGTTTTCCGGCTGCGCGAGGGCGGGTTGCTCCGGTTCGGGGCGGTCCTTGACCGAGACCAGGAGTGCGCCATTTTTAAACTGGGTCTGTACTGCATCCCGTTCCCCTGGAGGGATTTTCCAGTTGAGCGCATCCCCCGGAGTTTCAGTGGTCACTCGCACTTCAAAGCCGTCCTTGGCAGACGGCAGCACCTTTTCGCGAAGGATTTTCGTCCCAAGCCGGTAGCGGAATTCCGGCAGGCCACCTTCCATTTTGTACCCCAAAAATATCGGGGCGGGATCGGCGCCTTCTGCCAAAGGCATCGGGCCGGAGGCTCTGTAGACCAGATGCCCCATGATGAGGGGGATGTACATTTTTTGGCGCCCGCTACCAGGCTCCTTGCCCCAATAAGTGTTCATATCCAGAAAGCCGCCGCGCCAGACGTATAGGAGTCGGCATTCCGTGGAATCCCACACATAGGAGAGTTCCGTGCCGTGGTTGACGGCGATGGCGCCCGCGACGCCCTTCTCGGCCTTTACCACAATCGGCACCTCGCGCACGGCTCCCGTGGCCGGATCCGTTTCCTTTTTGGTTATGTCCAAGCGGGTTGCCGGGTCGTATTTCACCGCATTCTTGCCGACTCCATGGTGTGCAAAAACCGCCGCATCCAAGCCGGGGTCCGGGGCGAAGGTACGCATGACAAACGGCTTTTCAAATGTGCCGAGCGGCTTATGCGTCATGCCGGAGTTCTTGAGCGCATCCGGCACCTGCACGATTGTCTCCGTGCTCTTTTGGGCCGCTTCCAATTTCGCGCCCGCCGCCCGCACCCGCATGACCCCGCGCATTGTAAACCAGTGTCCCGGAAAGGTGCACACATAAGGGTAATCGCCTTCCTCTTGCGGCGCGGTGAAGGAAAGAAGCTCCTTCTTAGTGGGCTGCAGAAGTTTGGTGGCTGCGACAATCCCGGGAACAGTCGGGACAAAGTTTTTCTCCATGCCCTCGAGCCCCATGGTGTTGACGGCGGCGATCAAGGCGGGCTCCGCCTCGGGGCGCAGAATCACCAAGTTATGGGGCAGAATGCAGTCGTTAATCAAAGTCAGTTCAACCGCGCCGCCTGCAGTGACATCGAAGCGTGTGGTTTCGTAACGGACTGCGCCTGGGATGACACGGATGCTGATCTTGCTCGTCTCGGGCGCCTTAGGGGCTGCGGCGAATTGCGTGGCGGGTTGAATTAAGGCAGGAAGGGCGGCAAGCAAAGGCAGCAGTCGAGGCGTAGAGGGGTAGCGCATAGAGGAAAAAATGGGAAGGTTGTACGAAATCTTCGAAGGCGGCTTTAGGCCGTAGTTAGGGAAGGGCCACGATCTGCACGGCGTCCGCCACGACGTTGCCATCGGCATCGGCGGCGGCGAGGATTATGGCGTTTGTAGCGCCGTCCTTAAACTCAAAAATGCCGAGACTATTGGCGCCTTTGTCGGCGGTTTCTTTCTGGTTGAGGCGCATGGAGACGGCCTCCTGCGTGGGGCGCTCAATTTTGCATAACGTGTTGGACGCCCTGTTTTCGTGCCCGGCCCAATAGAGACGGACTTCGTATTTTCCGGTGGCGGGAACCTTGAATGCAAAGCGTGCTTCCGCACCCGCTTGACGGCCGGAGATGTGTGCTCCGCCGCCGATGTTTGGAACCAGACTCGTATTGGTCCAGTTTCCGGTGAACTGGGCGCTAGAGTCGTCGATCACGATGCCGGGGAGAGTTTCCATTTCGCCGTTGCCAGTGTTAAGGCGGGTGGCGAACTGTGGCAGATCCCGGTTCATGGAACCTACGGGAAGCGTTTTAGGATCACGAATATTGGGGTCCAACCGCGTCTCGCCTTTGAGGGAATCTCGACGTATTGCGCCGGGTTGTTCGGCGAGCGTGATCAACTCGGGAAGATGCTTTTCGTAAACGCCCCGGGGAGAGGTGTCGTGAAGCACCGCCAGATAGGCCGCCTTGCCGACGACTTCCCCCATCATCCCGCAAGTCCGCATGACGCGCACGGTGCCCAAGGCCTGGTGGGTCACGCTGATGTTGCGTCCGGCCATAAAGAGGTTCGGCACGTTCTTCGAATAAAAGCAGCGGTAGGGGACGGGGTACCCATTTTTGCGATCCACATGTCGGCCAAATTCGGCGCGGGAGATGAAGGGGTTTTCTGGAAACTTCTTTGCGTACTGTTCGCGCGGGTAGTGCAGATCAATGTCCCAAGTGGTGGGGACGAAGCCATCCGCGAAGTCACGTTTTTCCACGATGTCTTCTTGGGTCAGCACCACGTCGCCCTGCAGCAAACGGCTCTCTCTCGGACCGCCCACATGGGACACCCATTTGAGCGAAGCGTTTGCGTTCTCCTCGGCTTTCTCACCGCGCTTGAGCGCCGAAAAGGCGCCGAAGACAGCACGCAGATTCCAGTCGCGAATCAGCTCCAGATCGTTGAGCGGATGCTTGCCAAAGCCCGATTCCCAAAACCACTCGCCCTTGAAAAAAGGCTTCTCATCAATCAGAGATTTGCTCTTGCGTAGCGCGGGAAAGTCGCCCGCCTCCAAGGCCAGCGCCCATGGTGTTTCCGGCCAAGGCTGAGGTTCGGATTCCTGCTGAAAATACCACATGTTGGAGGTTCCCATGTGGCCGGTCTCTTCCATGGTAAAAGCCGCCCCCGCCAAGCCGCCCACCGTGCCGTGCCCGGTGCAGTCGGCGAACAATTTCCCGCGGAAGGTCCGCTGTCGTCCCGTTTTCACGTCCAACGCCGTCACGCCCTGAATCTTGCCGCCAGGCTTCTCCTGCACCACGCCATTGACGAAGTGCCCGAGAAACAGCGAAAGCGTCTTTTCATTCCGGCAAACCGTTTCCTTCACATCATCCACAAATTGCTCTGCGGCTGCTGGACTGTCTTTTGCCCGGTCGGCGAATTCCTCCACGATCTCTCCGATGTGCGGGTATTTTCCTCGCATCGTTCCTCCCTGCGCCCAAACGCCGATTTCACTTGAACCGTTCCCCCCCAACACGAAACGGTCCTGTACCAAGGCCACGCGCAGGGATTGCCTTGCCGCCGAGATGGCCGCGCCCAAGCCTGCGTAGCCGCCGCCGACGACTACCAGATCAAACTCGCCAGCATCGTCGGGCAAACCGCCTGGATTGAGCCATTGCTTGCGGGCTTGCGCGAGAGCCGCTCCGTCTGGAGGAGTGAAAGAGGGGGCGTTGCTGAGGAGAATCGCATCACAACGGCCGTCGAAACCGCTGAGGTCATGCAGGGCAAGCGCGGCTTCTCCCGATTTGAGGTTGACCGTGCCGCCCGCCTGCCAATGCCATTCCGCGCCCTCTGTGCCGAATTCGGTTGCCAGCGGCTTGCCGTTTATCAGCAGCTGAAACCGACCCGGAGTGCCGGGCGTCTGCCAATGCGCCACCCAGTCCTTCGTGCGCACCCAGACGCGGTAGGAACCGGCTTCTTTCACGCGCAACGCGCCTTGTGCATCCGCGACGGGTTTGCCGAGTCCGTGCGCCAGCAAGTAGGGCGACCCCATGTTTTGGGTAAAGGAGGTGTCCAGAGACCAACCGCCGTGCTTTCCAAAAGATTCAGCCTCAACGAAAAGCGTTTCTGCCGCAGTTGCTGAAAAACTGTTTGTAAGCAGGATTAATCCGACGGCAACTGAGGAGGAAAAGTATTTCATGGAGGGGTTGGCAAGCGGGGGATTAATTCTTGTACTAGCAAGCAACTCGGAAGCCAACGAAGCATTAGGCCGTACTTTTTCTCGGGCACAAAAGCACGGTGCTGTGCGTCGCCGCAAGGTCAAAGTCCGCCGAAAAGTGGCGCGACTATATCGTGCTCGCCATGGGTTGGGTTGAGTTGGTTTTTAGGGATAAAACGGACGAAAAAAGGATTGCATGGAAAGATTATTTGGTTAATTTGCCAAATAGCCAAGCATGTCAGGTCTCCACTTCAAGCAATCCAAGCGCGTCGCCGTCCTCAAGGCCTTGGGGCATCCCACCCGTCTGCTCATTACCGAAGCACTTATGCAAGGAGAGCTCTGTGTTTGCGCTCTGCGGGATCTGGTTGGAGACGATATTTCCACAGTCTCAAAGCATCTCTCCGTGCTGAAATCTGCGGGGGTGCTGACCTCTCAAAAGCGGGGATTGAATGTGTATTACCGTCTCGCCTGCGATTGCTTTGGCGAGTTTTTGCGCTGTGTGGACCAAGTTTGTCCGCTTTCGGATCCGTCTCATCCCAAAACTAACCCACTCGAAAATTGCTGTTAACCTATGACTGTCCACGAATTCCTCCTTCATCTAAGCTCTAACCCTAAAAAGACGATCACCTTCCGACTTCCGGATGGTTCATCTATCCCTGTCCACTACCACATTACCGAGGTCGGTCATGTCACCCGGCGCTTCATCGATTGTGGGGGCACCCGGCGCGTTCAAGAAACCTGCCTGCTCCAGACTTGGGTGCATGACGACGTAGAGCATCGTCTCGTGGCAGGCAAACTAGCCGCCATATTTGAGCGAGCTGGAGACATCCTGCCGCACCACGATTTTCCCATTGAAGTAGAGCACGAGTCCAATGTTGTTGCGCAATACCCGCTTGAAGGGGTGGAGGTTTCTGCTGAAGTGCTCCAGTTCCAGCTGGGGACCAAACATACGGATTGCTTGGCGCGCGGCATTTGCCTGCCCGACACTTGCTCGCCTCAACGAGCCACACCGATTCCCGTGAGCGCGCCCTCGTCTTGTTGTGCACCTGACTCTGGCTGTTGCGGATAAGTTTTATGAATTCCACAACTAAACCACTCGTTCTCATACTCTGTACGGGTAATTCCTGCCGCAGTCATCTCGCGGAGGGCATTCTTCGGGCAGCCGCCGGGGACTTTCTTGAGGTCGCCAGCGCGGGCTCTAATCCCGCCGGATACGTGCACCCCCTCGGCATCGAAGTGATGGGGGAGATTGGCCTCGATATCAGTGGGCACCACAGCAAGCACATGAACGATTTTCTCCAGCAACCGGTGGAAACCGTTATCACCGTGTGTGGCAATGCGGATCAAGCCTGCCCGATGTTCCCCGGACAGATCAACCGGCATCACTGGGGCTTTGATGATCCTGCGCATGCCACCGGTTCACGCGAGGAACAATTGGCGGTTTTTCGCCGTGTGCGGGACGAGATCAAGCGTGTATTCGAGGCGTACGCTGAAGGCTGCCGGGCCGGGGAGCGGCGCGCTCTGTGTCGGTCCAAAGCGGAATAATCGCCCAGAGTTTTGGAGTGCTAGTTTTTTAGCTGCGCGGCAGCAGGTTGCACCTGAAAATGCAGCTCGCCTAACTGGACGGATATTGGATGGCTTGCCGGATGAGCGTGAGGGTCTGGTCCGGCTTTTGGACTTCTATGACAAACTTCGAGTATCGGTTCTCTCGGAGATCTATGGCGATGGCGTGGTTCAAATTGCAAACGTCCCAGAAGACCCGCCCCTCTTTTCCATAATAAGTGCCCGCGGTGATAACCCAGGGAATATACGTTCCTGGAACACGAAAACCCTTTACGCGTTCCGAAGTCGCAGGCCGCGCACCGATAAGGTTCTCAATTGGAACTTCCAACCTGCTTTTGAATGCCCACAGTTTGTGCCAACCTTTGACCTCTATAATCAGTTTGTTTTCTGAAATTGAGACTTCAGTCATGGGGTGGCTGGTTGACTGTTGGCTCTTAGGCAGTGGGCGCTGAAAAAGGGGGCTGGGCCCAACTTCGGGCCACTTCGGGGTTCCCCTCGATTGAGGTATGGAAGGGCGGATTACTCGCCTGATTTGAACGGCTCGTCTTCCTTCTGGAATTCATCCATCTTGTCGACAAAGTTTCGAATTGCCGCGTGCATGGCTCCTAGCGAGCGGGTGAGCACACTTCTGAGATGTTCCGGGGCAGGAAGGAAAAGTTCGACGCTGACCCAAGCTTGGTCGGCAACGATGCTGACTTTGGCGACCTTGGTCGTTGCCGTCGCATAAGAGGCGGCCGCCAGTCCTCTAAGCTCCTCTTCTTCCGATTCGCATTTCCAGAGGTTTGGACAGCAAAACATGAGAAATTCGGTGTCATCGGGGTCGATCCGAATGAACACGGAACGTCCCTCCGATTTGAAGACTAAATCGCCCTCATCATCTGCTTTAGGGCGAAAGCCTTCCTCCAAGAGGATGTCCATATAAAGAGCCTGAATTTGTTCGTCGTTCATATAAGCGCGCAGTGGATCCACCATCATAGCACATCGCGGCCGGCGGCGAAGGGCGAGGTGGATATTTGTAGGAGCTTGGGCAATGGATCTTTTTTACACGGCTAAAAGGTTTGGTATGAACTTGATGCCAGCCCAAATTTTTACCGTAGATTCCCACGCTCGCAAACTCAGCCAAGCTCTCCTAGTCGAAGTTCTGTCTGGCCTTTGACGGATTGAAAAGCGGGAGTTCAGTTTCAAAACGGTAGAGCCGTTGAGCGCAGATTTTACGGGCAGTCGGAATATTGTGAAGATCCGGAGTGCCCCGATTAATAAGAAAAATCAGAACTAATGTATTCGCGCATGGGACGGATGGACAGCCATTTACCCACATAGCGGGAAAGGCTTTGTGCGCAGCCAACACTAGCAAAACAGCGATTCAACCAGAAATCTGACTTCAAAATAAAACGCCCTAGACTCAATCCGGTGTGGTGGCGGCACATTTCAGTATCGCAAAAAAATGCGCTTCAGGCTTGTCGCCTTGGCCGTATTTAGAGACGAAGTAGGTTCTCTATGAGCTCCCAAAACCATTTCCCCAAACTTCACAATGCCATGTGGCCTGGCCTCGTTGGCAAAGAGCCCAACACCGACCACCCCCCCATCAGCCTGGAGCGCATGCTCGATTTAACGGCGCACGCCGAGGTGGATGGCCACAAGTTTGACGGCGTAGATATTTTTCTCTTTCATCCCCATACGGATCCGGACGCCAGCGATGATGACATCAAGCGGATGGCGGATCTCATTGCAAGCAAAGGATTAAATGTCGGATCTCTAGTCGCGCCTGTCTGGCCTGGTACCGTCGGCGACTCCTCCATGGGCTCCGCCGAACAGCGCGCAAAGTTCGTGCTCGCAGTAGAAAAAGCCTGCCGCATCGCGGGGATTCTCAATCGCCACGGCGTGCGCAAATACGGCATCATCCGCATCGACGCCGCCGACTCACCTTCGCACTGGGCTGCGGATCCAGCGGGCAACACGAGCAAAATTGCCGCGACCTTCCGTGAAGCTGGAGCGGTAGCGGCCGCCCACGGGGAGCGTCTGGCCGCTGAGGGCGAGATCTGCTGGGCCGGGATGCATTCCTGGAAATACATGGTCCAACTTCTTGAAGAGGTGGGGATGCCCGGCACCGTCGGGTTTCAAGCGGATCTCGCGCACACCTACCTTTACCTGCTGGGCTACAACGCTCCAGAGCACGGGTTGCTGAAACCGGGTCACTCCTCCGCAGAGTTTGATGCCGCCTACCGCCAGATGACCGACGCTCTGCGGCCTTGGACCATCGACTTCCATGTGGCTCAAAATGATGGCTCTGTGCATGGGACAGGTTCCCACGACAAGACGGGTCGCCATTGCCTCGCCGACGATCCCAACGGCAAGCTCGATATTGCCCATTGCGCGGGATTCTGGCTCGAGGGAGCGGCTCAGCGCGGTTTGCAGCACATATGCTGGGACGGCTGCATGTTCTCCAACGAGTTGCTAGAGTCCCAGCAGACCTGGAATACGATTCTCGCCGCCATGCTTAAGGTGCGCGACGCTCACGGTTGGAATATTTAATGCCCCTATCTATTTTTTAGAAACCCCAACAACAATCAGTTTATGTCCAAAAAAACACTCAACGTCGGCATCGTCGGGTACGGCTTCATGGGGCGTACCCATGCGAACGCCTTCCGCAAGGTAACCAACTTTTTTGATCTGGCCATCAAGCCTGTGCTCAAAGCCGCCTGCGGGCGTGACGAAGCCAAGCTCAAGGATTACTGCGAGCGCTGGGGCTGGGAGAGCTCCGAAACGGATTGGCGCAAGCTCATCGAGCGCAGTGATATTGACGTCATCGATATCTGTACCCCAAACGATTCCCATGCCGAAATCGCCATCGCCGCCGCCCGCGCGGGAAAGATGGTCATGTGTGAAAAGCCTCTCTCCATGGACGGGCCGCAGGGCGAGGAAATGGTGCGCGAAATAGAGAAGGCCGGAGTAGCCAATATGGTGTGGTACAACTACCGTCGCGCTCCTGCGGTGACCTTCGCCAAGCAGTTGATCGACGAAGGGCGCTTGGGTCGCATTTTCCATTATCGCGCAAAGTTTTTGCAGGATTGGACTATCAGCGCGGAACTTCCCCAAGGCGGGGCCGGGCTGTGGCGTTTAGACGCGGCCGCGGCTGGTTCCGGCGTGACGGGTGACTTGCTGGCGCATTGTATCGACACGGCGCTTTGGCTCAACGGCAACATTGATTCTGTCACGGCGATGACAGAGACCTTCATTAAGGAGCGCACGCACAGCCTCACCGGACAGAAGCAGGAAGTGAAGATTGACGATGCCTGCGCCTTCCTCGCACGTTTTGCCAACGGTTCACTGGCGACTTTCGAGTCGACTCGCTACGCCCGGGGGCACAAGGCCTTGTACACGTTTGAAATCAACGGGGAGAATGCTTCCATCGCGTGGGATCTGCATGATCTGCACCGGTTGCAGTACTTCGATCACCGTGACCGGGGCAATCTACGCGCTTGGCGCTCCATTCATGTGACAGATGGCGACCATCCTTACATGAGCAAGTGGTGGGTGCCTGGTTTGCAGATCGGTTATGAGCACACCTTCGTTCATCAGGTTGCTGACTTCTTCCAGGGTATCGCCGATGGAGTACCCGCGGCTCCGACCTTCCGCGATGCGTTGGAAACACAGTACGTGTGTGACGCCGTGCTGGATTCCGCCAAGCAGGGACAATGGCGTGACGTGAAGCACGTTTAACACTATTTCTTACATTATAGCGGGCGCGCCCCTTCCAAATTCAGGGAGAGGGCGCGTTTCGTGATTTGGGCCCGTGCAGGTTTTTGCGAGTTGGCAGTTGCCAGAGTGAGAATTGCACAGGACAGTTGCTCCCTAGTCTCATGCCACTCCCCTCGCGTCCTTATCTGCTATTATTTCCAGCGGTCGCTATTGCCACCCTTTTGGCCGGGCCTCTGTCTGTCCCGGTTGCCCTTTACGCGCAGGCAGACCGCGCCCAAGGGGAGATGGTGAAGCTCACTTTTCCCAACGCTGATGTGCGTGACGTTCTTTCCCAGTACGAGTTGTTGGTGGGCAAACGCCTCATCTACGACAACACTGTGCAGGGGCAGGTAAATATCAATGTGCCGGAAGTTCCTAAGGAAGAGGCAATTCGGATCATTGAAATTACCCTGTTGATGAACGGTTACCATCTGGTGCCTTCGGATACGGATCCCAATTTGATCAAGGCGACTGGCATCGGACGTTCTCCGCGCCAAGTCGGTGTCCCTATTCTTGCTGAGCCCGAGCCCATTCCTGACAACGAGCAGGTGATCATGTATCTGGTCAAACTGCGTTATGCGGATCCAACGGAAATGGCGCAGGTATTGCAGCAGGCGATGCCGCCCTCGCGTCAGGAGTACGCTCCAAACATAGTGCCACTGCCCAAGGCGCAGTCGCTGATTATTACGGAGAATACGGCTATTTTGCGGGGCTTGATGCGTATTATTCGTGCGGCTGATTTGGAGCCGACCCGAGTGGAAGGGGAGTTTATTTCACTTCAGCGTGCTTCGGCAAAAGACGTTGTTCAGATGCTGGAGAAGCTTTTTGAAAAAACTCAGACTCCTCAATCTGCCCCTAGCGCCCCGCGTCCCGCTGCACCACCGCAGCCCGGAGGGCAACCGGGAGCCGCGCCTGCGCCGAGTCAGCTTACTACAGTTGAAATCGGCGGCATGAACGAGGACTCCATGCTTGCGGGAAAGGTTCGCCTCACTGCCGACGAGCGGACCAACCGGATCTATGTGGTGAGTCGTCCGGTGAACTTGCCGATATTGCGCAAATTGATTGAGGATTTTGACAGAGACGTGCCTTTCAGTGAGCCGATGGTGCGGCCTCTCAAATTTGTGTCTGCGGGCGATATTTTGGACGCCCTAGTGAAGGCTGTTTCGGACCCAGGCAGCAAGGACTCCGGAGCAACAGGAGCAACCGGTTCGACGGGTACTCCGCAAAATAGAACGCCGACTCCCGCGGCGAATAACAACTCCCAGTTTGGCAACCAGCTGGGCGGTCGTGGTTTGGGTGGAGCGTCTTCCTCGGCTTCTCCCCTGAGCCTCCAGACTGAGCCGCACGAAATTATCCCTCAAACGGTGTTGGTCGGCAATTCGCGCATCATGGCGGACAAGCGCAGTAACGCAATTTTGGTCATCGGTAGCACAGACATTAAAGACAAGGTGAGCAAAATTCTCGAGCAACTCGACGTGCGCACGCCCCAAGTCATGCTCACGACCGTCATCGGCGAGTTAACCCTCTCACAGGATGAAGAATTTGGAGTGAATTATCTTCTCCACAAGGGGCGTCGCGATTTGGTAACTGGAGGCTCCAGCGCATCGTCAATATTGAGTGGAGGCGGGCCTTTTAATCAAAGTCTGCAGCAATTGGCCGCTGCCCCAAATTTCACCCGGGCTTTCGCTGGGGGTGCTGGAGGAATGACTGGGTTTATTTCCGCCGGAGATACCCTCTCGGCCATCGTGACGGCGTTGGAGTCCACCTCGAAATTCAAGGTGACTTCGCGTCCAAGCCTGTTCACCAGCAACAATAAAAAGGCCTCGATTGTAAGCGGGGAAAAAATCGCGGTTATCACCGGATCCCAGTCCTCTCCGACTACTGCGGGAAACTCCGTGGTGAACCAAGTGCAATACATTCCGGTGAATCTGAGTCTGGAAGTGGTGCCATTGATTAATAGCGACAAGGAAGTGTATCTTGATGTTGTGCAGAGTCTTGATGAAATTACGGGAAGTACGCCGATTAAGGACAGCAATGGCGTTAACGAGTATCCAATCATTGCAAATCGCCAGTTGCAGACGTCCGTGATGGTACCCAACGATGGGACGCTGGTGCTGGGTGGGCTCATTAAGGACACTCGAAAAAAAGTAAACTCCGGCATTCCAATCTTGGGTAGGATCCCTCTGTTAGGTGGTCTTTTTCGCAGCACCTCGGATGTCAAAACGCGCACCGAGTTGCTGGTACTTATCCGTCCCTCAGTCAGTATGGATCCAACAGAGGGATACGAGGTTCGAGACCGCAACCTGAAAGCTTTCCGCATTCCTCGCACCCTTGAAGAGGAATTGATTGCTCCGGAATTGCCGGCGAAGAAAGGGGAGGGGAAGCCACCGCTCAAGAGCTTCCGAGCCGATCCCTCTGCCGTCCAACCGGGAGGGGAATCTTCCAAAGGGGCGACTTCTGCGCCCGCCGCGATTCCAGTGGTTACGCCGGTGGAGCCGCCTGCGTCATCAAAGGGCAAGACGCCAAAATCCCAGGCGAAACCGTCTGCTTCCTAGCATATTGCGATGAGTGCGCGCCAAGCTTTGGTTGGATTATTGCAGGCTAGTGGAGTGGCCACAATCGAAGAGGCTCGGGAAATCGCGGCTCTTGCTCCGGCTCCCGGTGGCAGTTGGACGGTAGCCGCCTTGGACACGGGGAAAATTGACGAGGTTCATTTCGCGCAGGAGTTGGCGAAAATGGCCCGCACGGAATACGTGGCCGCTGAGTCAGCACAGGTGGAACGCGCTGTTCTGGAGTTGCTTCCCAGTCGACTGGTGTTCAAGCACCACATTCTCCCGCTGCGCATCGAGGATAAGTTGGTTCGGATCGCGACGTACGATATTTTCAACATCTCGGCCCGCCGTTTGGCCGAGCAGAATCTTCCGGGGCGCCGTGTGGAATGGGTGCTGTGCGCGAGGGGGCCACTGCTGAGGACGATCAAGTCGCTCTACGGCGTTGGCGCCGAGACGCTTGAGGAACTGCTTCAATCCACCCGCTACGACAATCAGGAGGACCGTGAGGAGGCTCACGACATCGCCAGCGACGACCCTGAGGCGAGCGTGGTGAAGTTCGTCAACCAGATCATCCGCGAGGCCATCCACGAACGCGCCACAGACATTCACGTTGAACCGCTGGAAAACGATTTGCGCATCCGCTATCGCATCGACGGTATTCTGCACGAGGTGGCGGTTCCACCTCAATTGCGCCGCTTGCAGAGCGCGATCATTTCGCGTCTCAAAGTGATGGCGCACATGGACATCGCAGAGCGCCGATTGCCGCAGGACGGACGTATTAATTTGCAAACTCCTGGTGGAGCAATAGATGTGCGTGTCTCGACCATCCCGACGGTTAATGGCGAGAGCATTTCCCTGCGTCTGTTGAGCCGCAGTGAGACGCTGCAATTCGGCCTGGATCGCCTCGACATGACCGCGGAGCAGTTGCGTATTGCACAGGCGCTTTTGGTCTTACCGAATGGGATTATCATGGTGACGGGGCCCACTGGCTCTGGAAAGTCAACAACCTTGTATTCGTTTTTGACGTCAATTAACTCGGTGGTCCGCCGGATTATCACCATCGAAGAACCGGTGGAATATCGGCTTGCAGGCGTGTCGCAGATCGACGTTAAACCGGAAATTAATCTGACCTTTGCCAACGGGTTGCGCGCCATTTTGCGTCAGGATCCCAACGTGGTCATGGTGGGAGAAATTCGTGATTTTGAGACGGCAGAAATCGCCATCCGCGCCGCGATGACCGGGCATGTGGTGTTTTCCACCCTGCATACTAACGACGCGGTGGGTGGGATAACGCGTTTGCTGGACATGGGGATCGAGCCGTTTTTGCTGGCTAGTGTGGTGCGTGCATTTCTTGCACAACGTCTTGTGCGAACGCTATGTGTGCAGTGCAAGGAGCCGGTGGAATATCCCGAGGAGTATTTGAAAGAACTGGGTTTAGTTGTCCCGCCGGGCACCGTTTTATACAAGGGCAAGGGTTGCGAGCATTGCCGGCAAACGGGGTATCGTGGGCGGACGGCCATTTACGAAATTTGCGTGCTCACCGAGCCTTTGCGGCGCTTGGTGGTCAAGAAGGCGACTGGCACGGAAATGAAAGCCCGCGCAGTGCTGGATGGAATGGGAACGTTGCGCACGGACGGCTGGCGGCGAGTGTTGCGTGGGCAAACGACCATTGAGGAAGTGCTGCGAGTGACTCAGGCCGACGAACTGCCTGACGAGTAGTGTTCCGCGAGCAAAGCGTTAGAATACTTGCGATTGATGAAACAGCGCCTCGATCTTCTTTTGGTGGAACGCGGCCTGGCCCAGAGCCGCGAACGGGCGCAGCGGGCCATCATGGCGGGGCAGGTGACGGTGGCCGGCCAGCGAATGGACAAGCCGGGGAGTCGCGTGGAGATAGACTCGGAGGTGGCGCTTGAGGCGGGGCCGCGCTACGTGGGGCGAGGGGGATTGAAGATGGAGGGGGCGTTGCAAGGTTTTGGAATTGAGACGCAAGGGATGGTGTGTTTGGATGTTGGCGCCTCCACTGGCGGCTTCACTGACTGTCTTCTTCAACATGGAGCGGCAAAGGTTTACGCTGTGGATGTCGGGCATTCGCAGTTGGATTGGAGGATCCGAAGCGATGCGCGGGTGATTGTTCTTGAGCGATTAAACTGCCGCTATTTGGGTGAAGCCGAAGTGCCGGAGCTTGTAGATTTACTGGTCACTGACGTGTCTTTCATTTCCCTGACGCTTATTCTTCCGGCTGCATTGGCGCGGGTCAGAGCGGGCGGAATGGCGGTTGTGTTGATTAAACCGCAGTTTGAATTACAGCGTGAGGAAGTCGGGCGGGGCGGAGTGGTGCGGGATCCGCTGCTTCATCAAAAGGCGGTGGAGCGAATTCAAAATTGGGTAGCCCTACATCCCTGCTTGGAGTGGCGCGCTATTTTAGAGTCACCGATTAAAGGTGGAGATGGTAACGTCGAATTTCTCGCATGGATTGGAAAACGGTAGGTTTCATCGCTAACGGCACTAAACCATCTGCCGCGGAGTTGCTTGCGTCTGCAGTAGATATGCTGCGGAGTGCGGGGCGTGACGTCTTGTTCGATCGCATTACGGCCGGTTTGCTTGGGCTAAACTCCGAGTTAACCGTCAAATCACTCTTTAAGCAGTGCGATCTTTTGATCGTGCTTGGCGGTGATGGGACGCTTCTGCAAGTCATTCACGAAGGGATGCTTCCAGCGCCGCCCATTTTGGGTATCAACACGGGAACCCTTGGTTTTTTAACGGGTGCCGGCGCCGCAGATTTCAAGCAGGTGTTGGCTGATTTACTCGAGGAGCGCGTGGTTCTTAGCGAGCGCACTTTGCTTTCTATTGAGGTGGTTCGGTTGGGGAAAACGTTTTGGAAGGGGCGGGCGCTCAACGAAATGGTTTTGTCCAGGGGCGAGCGTTCGACCGTGATTCGTCTGGAAGTGCAGATCGACGGGGTAGAGCTCACCGAGTACAACGCCGACGGATTAATTGTGGCCACGCCTACTGGGTCAACGGCGTACTCACTGAGCGCGGGCGGTCCTATTCTTGCTCCGGATTCCGGCGTTTTTGTAGTGACGCCAATTTGCCCGCATGTGCTCACAAACCGCAGTGTCATCATCAACGAGCGCTCTACTATCACGGTCCAGCCGGCGGCGGGCGAACCTGGGGTCTGCTTGACTTTGGACGGCCGCACGCCGTTTCCATTACAAGCTGGTGATGTTATTCGCTGCAGGCGTTCCCGGCAGATGTTGCGCCTTGTTTTTCCCTTGGGATTGCCCTTTTTCGAAGTGCTCCGTCAGAAACTCCGTTGGAGCGGCAAGGTGGTCTAGCAAAGGTTAGACTGCGGGGCGGGAGGCCACAAAAAGGCGGTGTTGAGTTTTTTTGAGGATAGATGATGCTATTGACCTAAAGATTATGAAACAACGATTCCTCTGCGCGCGCAACGGCGCGGCGTCGGCAACCAAGATGCCCGCTGCGGCGAAGCTCGCGTTGAACGTGTGCTTGAGTTGCGCGAGCCTCTCCACCGCCCTGCTGGCCAACCAACCCGCCAAAAATATTGCCTTAAAGGAGTTTCCTAAGGCTACAAATCTGGTGGAACAAGTCGTCGTGCCGGTTCCCAGCGAAGTTTTTTCCGCGTTGGACAAACTCGGCAAGCAGGGATGGGCGGAGGTGGTGCGCCCGCAAAAAGGGGTGGCTGCACCCAGCGGCGGTAAGGAACAAATTTCGTTGTTGTTGGGGATAGTGATTGCGGACGGGTTTGTGGCTGTGGAGGCGGAGAATGCGGAGGAGGTGAAGGCCATTGGCAACAGCGTGCGCACGTTGGCGAAGACTATTGGGGTGGAAAAGGCGGTGAGTCGCCGAGCGAATTCCATCGTGGAGTTTGCGGAAAAGCGCCGCTGGGTGGAGGTGCGTAAAGAGCTGGACCTGGCACTTTCTGATGTGCGTCAGGCGATGCAGGAGCTTAACAGTGAGTCGCTTGCGCAGTTGGTGAGTCTGGGTGGCTGGATCCGTGGTACTGAAGCGCTCTCGGCTGTGGTGTCAAAGAGCCTTTCCAAGGACGGCGCGGAGTTGTTGTACCAGCCGGTGCTTGTTGATCATTTCAATCTCCGGTTGCAGGCTCTTCCTGAAGCCGCAAAGAGCCTTCCCGTGATCGTTAAAATTCTGGGTGGATTGCGCGAAATTCAGCCGCTGATGGGCAAGGGGGATGGCGAGATCCCAGTAAAAGCTGTGGCGGAAATTGGTAAGATTTGCAGGGAATTGGTCGCTGCGGTGAGCGCAAAGGGGCTTTAAAAGAACCGATATTGTGAAACGACAAATTCTGGCGATTTCAGTAATGGCGGCGACCCTTCTCTATGGTGGGGTGCAAAGCGCTCTGTGCGGGACAATTGTGGAGGCGCTTTCTTACGCTTTGGAGGCAGCGCAGCCTGCCGTGAAAGAAGGTTTTACGGTGAGGGAAGAGCGCTGGGGTGGCGATCTTGCAGCAGGTCAACCACTTCCAATTCCTCATCAACTTTTTAAAGGAAACGACTACTGGTTCTGGATGGGAACTGACAGCAAGGGAGCCACCATCTCGGTTCATATTTACGATAAAAATGGGAAATTAGTCGAAGACGAGTTCTGGCAAAAAGGCCAGAAAGCTGCAGCGAAGATTCGCCCTAAACGTACCGGCACATACTACTTGCTGGTCGAGGTGGAGAAGTCCACCGAGGAGCGCACGGTTTGGTCGCTCGCCTATGGATTCCGGTAAACCGACCGGTATCCGACTTTATGACAGGAGTTGAAACGCTGCAGTTTGAAAGCGCTCTGACGCTTCAGTCGTTGTTTGGCAACGACTTGGGGTTGCTCAAGATTTTAGAACAAGAGCTTGGAGTGCGCTTAACCACTCGCGAAGGATGGCTTCGAGTGGAGCGCTCCGATGAGGCGGTGGATCAAGTGCGCCGGTTGTTTGCACAGTTGGAAAAGGCCAGACAAAACGGGGTTCCGATCCGGCGCGCAGCGGTGATTCCTAAAACGGAGAACCAACGCACTTACGTGCAAGCCATTCAGGAGCCTGAGGAAATGCAACGTTGTTTGGAGCGTAATGTCATCGAAATCGCGCCCGTGGCCTATATGAGGGGCCTCACGTTGGCGGGCTCTTTCATTGTTTTGGACGAGGCGCAAAACACCACGCCTGAGCAAATGCTTATGTTTCTGACCCGACTGGGGCTGGATTCCAATTGTGTGATCACTGGCGACCAGAGGCAAATCGATCTGCCGTCGAACCGGCGTTCGGGTTTGGTGGAGGCGTTGCAAGCTTTGCGAGGGGTGCCCGGGATTGGGTTTTGTCATTTTGGAGATAAGGATGTGGTTCGGCACAAGTTGGTTGCATTCATAGTGAGCGCATATCGTCGCCACCGCGGTGCGGGCGAGCCCAGTGAGGTTCGCTAGACAGATTTTTTTCGTATGCTCTCCTTTTTTGCCAGACAACGCCTTATTCGGCGTGGACTCGCCTCCGCGAAGTGGCGGCGGCGGTTGCGCAGCAGCGAGTTGCTGGACACTCTACGGTATGGGTACGTTGCCAAGGCGCTGATTGTGCTGGTGCTTGGAGCAGCGTTGATGCAAGCGGTTTCCAGTGGGGAGGCCGGCGCCGCAGAGCGCTTACTGGTGCAGGTGCTTGTCTACTTCATGGCCGTGGCGTTGCTTTGGATGAACCACTCCAAGATTTGGGCGGACAACTCGCGCCTGCTTTTGGTCTTTGGAACGCTGGTCCTGCATGTGCAAGTGGTGCGATGGATTTCGCTCGGCGCATTGGAGGCGAACGTGCCTTCCGGTGAGGCTTGGAGCGCACTGGATCGCAAGCAGTTTTGGGAGTTGATTCTCCCCTATGCATTCGGTCCGATGCTGATTTCCATGTTGTTGGGACAGCGCTTGGGAATAGTGCTGGCGATTTTTGGGAGTCTGTTTGGAGCGATGTTAAATGGAGGGCTCAATGCGAGATCCTTGGTGGTTGGAATGATCAGCGGGTTTGCCGCCGCGTTAATGACCAAGGATGTCCGGCGCAGGTCCGGACTGCTCAAGGCGGGGATCGTGGTAGGGTGCACCACTCTTTTATTGGACTTGCTGATGGGGCAGATCGGTCCCTTGCTTTGGAATAACCTTGCCCTGACGCGTTGGGATTCTATTGGGTGGCAGATTTTCGCCACGCTTGTCAGTGGCGTCGGCGCGGCGTTGTTGATTTCTGGGATATTACCGGTTCTGGAGTCTATTTTTGGAATAACCACACCCATTACATGGTTGGAATTGGCGGACTTAAATCATCCGCTGCTCAAGCGCATGACATTGGAGGCGCCGGGCACTTATCACCACAGCCTCATGGTGGCGCAGTTGGCAGAGTCAGCGGCGGAATCCATTGGGGCCAATGAAGCCATGGCAAGGGTTTGCTCCTATTTTCATGACATTGGAAAACTGGTGAAGCCGGAGTATTTCGTCGAAAATATGAGACACGGGCGCGACGCACACGCCGATTTGGCGCCGACGATGAGCGCCTTGGTGATCGTGGCGCACGTGAAAGAAGGCGTGGACTTGGCGATCAAACATCGGCTCAACCGTGAGATCATCGACGTCATTCAGCAGCATCACGGCACTTCGACCGTCTACTATTTTTACCGCAAAGCGCTGCAACAGGCCGAGGCGTTGCGCGCTGGGCTGGTCGCCCCCGGGGCGACGCACGAGGAGGAAGATTTGCCGGAGGTGCGCGAGGAATCCTTTCGTTACCATGGGCCCAAGCCCCAGACGAGGGAGTGTGCCATTGTCAGTCTGGCGGATTCGATTGAAAGCGCGTCGCGTTCGATGGAGAAGACGACCCCGCACCGGATCGACCAACTGGTCGAGGAGATGATTCAAAAGCGCCTCGCGCAGGGTGAGTTAAAGGAGTGCGATTTGCGCCTTAGCGAACTTGCGGAAGTCGCTGAAAGCTTCAAGCGAACTCTCCGGAGTATGATGCATTCTCGAATCGCCTATCCTAAATCCACTCCGAAGCGGGAGTCCCAACTGCTGGAGCGTAACGGTTCTGGTGGTGGCTCGGATCTGGATCGGAGGGAGCGCCATGGTTGAGCCTGCTGCGGAGCGCCTGCCAGAACTCGTGCTCTTGAACCGCCAGCGCGCTGTTGCGCTTGATCTTGACGCGCTTCAAGAGCGGTTGCATCGCGCTGTGCCTTTATGCGCGGACCACTCGGCGGATGGCGTGTATGCCCTGCGTTCTTTGGAGGAGGTGGTTGTGTCGCTGGTGAGCGACCGGCGTATCGCGCAGATTCACCGCGACTTTATGAACATCCCGGGCGCCACGGACGTCATCACTTTTGAGCATGGAGAGATAATCATCAGCGCCCAAACGGCATTGCGCTGTGCCGGGGAGTATGGTCATTCCACGCTGGAGGAAGTTGCCTTGTACATGGTTCATGGGTTGCTGCACTTGAACGGATTTCTTGATGGAACGGATGCTGAACGCAAAGCGATGCACGCCGTTCAGGATCGGATCTGGTTGGAAAGCAGGGGTTGAAGTGAGTCTTGTTCGGGAAAGGGCACTGGCTCTCAGCGATGCATTCGTTTAGAAGGATCTTCGCCATGCAATCCCCCCTTTGCCAGTTGCCGCTGCTTTTGCTTTTTCCAGGCATGCTCCTTGCCGCCGAGTCTCGGGAGACCGTCGGCCACAAGGATGCTGGCCGCAGCGTCACCCCCGTCAACCAGACACTCACTCCTCTGGGGCGTCAGATCGAACTCACCGGATTGCGCCCCCAAGCCCTCGCGCTTTCCCCCGACGGACGGCGACTGCTTGCCGCGGGCAAAACCAGCGAACTGCTCGTCCTAGATCCGGCCACGGGCGAGATCCTACAGCGGGTGCCCCTCCCATCCGAGGAACAAACCGAACCGCGCCCTGAGGTCGCTTCTGCTAACATCCTCAAGCCTGACTCCAAAGGGCAGATCAGTTATACTGGTCTGGTTTATTCCCCGGACGGGAAGCGCGTGTTTTTGAGTAACGTCAATGGCAGCATCAAGGTCTTCTTTGTGGGTGATGACGGCTCCCTTACTGGTTCCCACTCGCTTGCGCTGCCCCCGGCCAATGCGCCAAGACGCAAGCAGGAAATCCCTGCGGGACTTAGTTTTAGTAAAGATGGTAAACGGCTGTATGTCTGCGCCAACCTCTCCAACCAACTGTTGGAAATGGATCCCGATACAGGCAAAGTGTTGCGTAGTTTCGAAGTGGGAGTGGCTCCCTATGATGTGGAAATAGCAGCAGGAAAAGCCTACGTTAGCAATTGGGGTGGGCGACGTGCGGGCCCCGAGGATCTTACTGGGGCTGCGGGGCGCGGCACCAAGGTGCGGGTGGACCCGGTTCATTTTGTGGCGTCGGAGGGGTCTGTCAGCGTGCTGGATTTAAGTGAAACTAATCCGCGCCCAACAGTGGAGATTCTCACCGGACTGCACGCCTCGGCCCTCGCCCTTTCCCCCAACGGCCGCTATCTGGTTTGCGCCAACGCCGGTGCGGACAATCTCAGCGTGATCGACACTCGCTCAGACACTCTGGTGGAGACCATCTGGACCAAGGCCAGTCCCGCGGATCTGCTGGGAGCCTCGCCCAACGCTCTGGCCTTCGCCCCTAATGGCCGCACTCTGTACGCCGCCAACGGCACGCAAAACGCTATCGCCGTGCTCAATTTTAACCCAGCGGACAAGGCCTCCCAACTCACCGGACTTTTTCCCGTGGGTTGGTTTCCCGGCGCTCTAGTCTTTGATGCCGCCCGCAAACAACTCCTCGTCGCAAACATCAAGGGCCTCCCTTCGCAAACCAAGACCAGCACAGACGGCGCGAAGGGTTTCAATTCCCACCATTACAACGGCACGCTTTCCCTAGTCCCTCTTCCCGCTACGCGCGATCTGCCGGCTCTCTCGGAGGCGGTTTCCCACAACTTGCGTAGGGAGACGATTCTGGCTTCCATGCAGCCTGCCCGTGCGGGAGTTTTGCCGCGCCCTATTCCTGAGCGAATCGGCGAGCCAAGCCTTTTTAAGCACGTTATTTACATTATTAAAGAAAATCGCACCTATGATCAGGTGTTGGGCGACGAACCCCGCGGAAACGGCCGTGAGGATCTCTGCGTATTTGGAAAAGAAATCACGCCAAATTTGCACAAGATCGCGCGTGACTTCGTGCTTTTGGATAACACTTATTGTTCGGGTATTTTGAGTGCCGACGGTCATCAGTGGTCGACCACGGCTTACGCGACGGATTACATGGAGAAATCATTCGCCGGATTCCCCCGCAGTTATCCGGACGGCATGGGGGAAAATGAGTACGACGCCCTCGCTTATTCGCCCGCCGGGTTCATCTGGGACAACGCCATTAAACACGGCAAAACGCTGCGCAACTTTGGAGAATTCGCCGCGCCTT
>CALQFT020000007.1 GCA_943329925.2 Opitutus sp. GAS368 | reverse complement strand
CGCCCAGATCTTGCAGGTGGACCTCGGCGTGAAGTTCTAGTTTCAATTTGGTGTGTTATTGTCCACCAAGTTTGCGGGGGCGAACTTGGTGGATACACGCCGGATTTATTCGTCATTTATACGTCGACTCGGGCCTAGGGCCTCAGTTGGCAAGCATCCGGCGGCCAGCCTTGTGTTGGTCGCCGGTTTGCTTTTTCAGGATGGGCCTGCTCGGGAACGGAGCGCGCCAAGGCCTCAGCTCCGCTCACGAAACCAACCCGTGACGCTCATTCGAGTTTTGTGAGCAGGCAGCACCTCGTGCCAAAACTCCCCAGCCAGAAAACACACCAGCGTGCCCATACGAGGCTCTATCAGCTCGAACGCCCCCTCCTTTTCTCCTGAAGTCGTCCAGAGTTTGAGCTCGCCCCCATCGCCCGGCGCCCAGTTGGGGTTGAGGTAAAGAATCGCAGTGATAATCCGATCCCCAGTGCCCCTGTGACGATCCAAATGCGGTTTGTAAAAAGCACCCTCCGGATAAATCGCAAAGTGCCCCTCAAACTCAAACAGCCCCAGAAACAGCCGCTGGTTCAAAGCCAGCCTCAACGTTTCCAGCCACGCCAGATAAACCGCCTGCTCCACAGAAGCCTCGCCCGGTTGCAACCACAGCACTTCATCCCGCCGGATCTCCTCATGGATCAGCCGCTGCGCTCCCTTGCCCACTCCCGCCCGCCGAAACGCGCCCTCCCGGCACCCCGCCTCGCATTCCGAACGCAACCGTAAAGAGTCCTCCACCCCCAAACACCCCCGCATAACCGCCCAACCCTGCCTCTCCATCGCGTTAATCAGATCCTTCACTAAGCTTAAGAGCGCGAATCCCGACCAACTCGCGAGACAATTCGCAGAGAGAATGCGCATTCAGCCTGAGTGCGGGGGAACAAGGAGCGATTGAGAGAGAAGGGAAGTAAAGTTTCGTTGAGAAAGAGCGCTTGCATCGGAAAGCGCTCAAACTACACTCCGCCTGTCTACTTAGCCTAATCTCCAATGACTCTCACCAAAAAAGGCGAATACGCCCTGCGCGCCATGATCCAATTGGGCATCGCAAAATCCGTCGGCAAGGCGCTGGTTCCCGTCTCCGAACTCGCCGACAGCAACCGCTTGCCCCTGAAGTTTGTGGAGCGGATTCTGCTGGAATTGCGCGAGGCAGGCTACGTGGAAACGCAGCGCGGCAAGCTGGGCGGCTATTTGCTAGCCAAGCCGATGCAGGAAATTCACATGGGTGAACTGGTGCGGCTTATTGACGGACGGCTTGCGCCGATCTCCTGCGCCAGCGAGACGGACTATGCCCGGTGTTCCTGCCCGGATGAGGAGCATTGCGGGCTGCGCATGCTTATGATTGACGTGCGCAACGCCATTTCCTCGATCCTCGACCGCTACACCCTCGGCGACGTCGTGGAGGTGACGCTGCGTAAGATGCGCCAGGACAACGCCACGCTTCCCTTCACCCAAGAGCCCCCGCCCGCTTGCAGATCAGGACGGCGCGTTGCGGATCCGGCACAGGGCTTTCTTTCGCAATTGGGAATTCGCTCGGTGCTGACCGACGAGTCCCAACTGGAAGAATCGGCGGAGACCGAAGCCTGAGAAGGCGCGCACCCAGCCGCTTTTCGCGAGCAGGGACGCCACGTGTTTCATGGGAAAAAAAAGACCGCGCAGCATTCTGCCTGGATTCGGGTTAAGCTTGGGTTTTACTCTGGCTTACCTCGGGTTGATCGTGCTTTTTCCCCTGTTGCTGGTCTTTGTGAAGGCGTCCGGACTGGGGTGGAGCGGCCTATACCATGCGGTCTCGACCACGCGGGTGCTGGCGGCCTGCCGGCTCACGTTCGGACTCTCGGCCCTTGCCTGCCTGCTCAACTGCGTATTCGGCCTGCTTATTGCGTGGGTGCTGGTGCGCTACCGTTTTCCGGGCCGCGGTTTTCTGGACGCCTCGGTGGATTTGCCCTTTGCGATGCCCACGGCCGTGGCAGGAATTGCGCTGACGGGGATATACGCGCCCAACGGTTGGATCGGCTCGTTGCTGGCGCCTTACGGGATCAAGGTGGCCTTCGCCCCGCCGGGAATCTTGATTGCGCTGGTGTTTATCGGGCTGCCTTTTGTGGTGCGCACGCTGCAACCGGTGCTGGAGGACTTTGAAATTGCACAGGAAGAGGCCGCGGCGAGTCTTGGGGCGACGCGCTGGCAGACCTTCCGCCGGGTCGTCTTCCCCCAGCTTGCGCCTGCGCTGGTGACTGGCACCACGCTGGCCTTTGCGCGGGCGGTGGGCGAGTACGGCTCGGTGGTGTTCATTGCGGGCAATATGCCGGGCAAGACCGAGATCGTGCCGTTGCTCATCATCACGAAGCTGGAGCAATACGATTACGCCGGAGCCACGGCGCTGGCGGCGTTGATGCTGCTTATTTCCTTCGCCCTGCTGCTGCTGATCAACTTTCTACAGCGCAAAACCCTTGTACGCCCCACCACATGAGTGTCCAAACCCGCTCCACTCAAGACCCTCTTTGGGCGCGCGTGCTACTCATCGGGGGGATGCTGGCGTTTCTGGGCCTTTTTCTATTTGTGCCGCTGGCCTCGGTTTTTGTGGAGGCGTTCCGGCGGGGGCTGGCGGTTTACGCGGCGGCGATTACCGAGGAGAACGCCCGCTCGGCCATCACGCTAACCTTGACACTGGCGGCGATATGCGTCCCGCTAAACGCCGTTTTTGGAGTGACGGCGGCGTGGGCGATTGCGAAGTTTTCCTTCAAGGGAAAAAGCCTGCTGCTGGCGCTTATCGACCTTCCGTTTGCCGTCTCCCCGGTGGTATCGGGTCTGGTGTATGTGCTACTTTTCGGTGCGAACGGGCTTTTCGGAGCGTGGTTGCAGGCGCATGACATCCAAATCATTTTCGCGGTCCCAGGCATGGCGCTGGCGACCATTTTCGTGACATTCCCCTTTGTGGCGCGCGAGCTCATCCCGCTGATGCAGGCGCAGGGGAACGACCAGGAATACGCAGCTTTGAGCCTCGGCGCCTCTGGTTGGCAGACGTTTTTGCGCGTGACGCTGCCCAACATCAAGTGGGCTCTTTTTTACGGAATCATCCTCTGCAACGCGCGGGCCATGGGTGAATTCGGCGCCGTCTCCGTGGTCTCCGGTCATATTCGCGGGGAAACCAACACCCTGCCGCTCCACGTCGAAGTGCTCTACAACGAGTACAATTCCGCAGCCGCATTCGCCTGCGCCTCCATCCTCAGCCTCCTGGGCCTCCTGACGCTTGCCCTCAAAACCTTCATCGAATGGCGCGCCGGTCTGCGCCACCGCAACCCCTGACCATGTCTATTGTTGTTCAAAATCTGCGCCGCACCTTCGGCACCTTCCAAGCGCTGCGAGGCATCAATCTGGAAATTGCCGATCACCAACTCGTCGCGCTTCTGGGCCCCTCGGGTTCGGGGAAAACCACGCTGCTGCGCATCATTGGCGGCTTGGATTTTCCGGATCCCGGCCAAGGCAAAATCCTGATTAACGGAGAAGACGTCACCGAGGAGCCGGCCGCAGACCGTAAGGCGGGATTTGTTTTCCAACATTACGCGCTGTTTAATCACCTGAGCGTTTTTGACAACGTCGCCTTTGGATTGGAAGTGCGGCGGCGGGCAGTGCGCCCTGGGAAAGCGGAGATTCGGGACCGTGTGCTGGAGTTATTGCGTCTGGTGCAGTTGGAGGGGCTGGAGGCGCGGCTGCCTTCCGAGCTATCCGGGGGACAACGCCAGCGGGTGGCCCTCGCGCGAGCCTTGGCCATTGAGCCCAAGGTGCTGCTTTTGGACGAACCCTTCGGCGCATTGGACGCCAAAGTGCGCAAAGATCTGAGGCGTTGGTTACGGTCTTTTCACCGGGAAATCGGGGTCACCACGGTGTTTGTCACCCACGATCAGCAGGAGGCGCTGGAACTTGCCGACGTCGTGGTGGTGATGAACCAGGGGCAGGTGGAACAAACCGGCTCGCCCCAGCAGGTGTATGATCAGCCTGCGACGCCCTTTGTGTACGAGTTTTTGGGCGACGTAAACAAGGTCCGCAAACCGGGACGCCCCGATCTTTTTTACGTTCGGCCGCACGAAATCCGCATCCTGTTTGCGGGCGACGCGGAGGCGGAGTTTCACGCGAAGATCGAGCATCTTTTCGCGGCGGGCCCCAGCGCGCGGCTCACGTTGCGCTTTCAGGATTCACGCGACACGCTGGACGCGGATATCACCCGGCAGCAGCTCGAAGAAATGGGACTCTCCGAAGGGGACGAGGTGGGGTTGAAGCTCGCGCTTTCCACCCACGGTTAGACGGCAAATCCCAGCTCCCGAATCCCAGTGCAAGTCTGGGATCCGGCAAGGGAGGCACGGACGTTACTCCTTTTTCTTTTTCTTTTTCGTCGGAGGCGGGGAGAGCTTGATGGCGGCTATTTCAGCGTCGTCCAAAATGCCATCCTTGTTGGTGTCCAACATTTTTGCGGCGACGTCCCCCTCGGCGAAGGCCTTTTTAATGGCGGCCTTCTCATCATCTTCGAGGATGCCGTTTTGATTCATATCAAAACGCTCCATCCCGTAGGTGGCGCCGGTGGTTGTTTCGCTGCCATCTTTTGGCTTTTTAGCAAATGTCAGGGGCGCTCCGACTAGGAGGGCGAGGATTACAGAGGACACTGCGAGTCGTTTTTTCATGGGGGAGGATGGGAACTATTTTTTGCGGGCTTGGACTTCTGCTTTGAACTTCTCGAGTTGCTCGGGGGTGAGTTCTGCCGCAATCCGCTCCATGCTATGCTTGGCAGCCTCCCGTTTTTCCTCCGGCGAGGTGCTGGAATCCTCGCGCAGGGCCTTCATCTTGGGGCCTTCCTCGGTCAAAATTGGCTTGAGCTTTTCGACCTGCGCATCGCTGAGGCCCAACTTTTCCTTGATCGCCTGCAACCGTCGGAGTCCCTCGGCTTGCGGGCTATCAGGTCCGCCTCCACGCCGCTTAATTTCCTCGGCGGCCTTCGCCCTCTGTTCGGGAGTGAGAATTGCCGCAATTTTCTCACGGCGCGCATCGGAAAGCCCCTTGAGTTGCTCGCGTTTTTGGGTGTCGGAAAGCGAGGCGTCCTCGCGAAGGCCCTTCATTTTAGGGCCGTCTGCATCAAAGAGAGCGGTGAGCTGCTCGACTTGGGCGTCAGAGAGGCCGAGGCGCTGGCGCATTTCCTGCATACGGTTGGCGTCTTGAGCCTGGGCCAAGGGTGCTAGCCCCACAAAGAGGGTGGTTAAAGCCAAAAGGGCAATGCGTGACTTCATAATATTAAAACACCGTAGTACTGGGAGAGTTGCGCGAGAAATTTGAAAAGACCTTCGCTTCAAGAAGGGAGCTCATCATACAAGCAAAGACTGTACCACGTCCCACCCGCAAACGCATGGGGCTTTCCAGTGCCGGCTTTTGTTTCAACAAAGCCAGCGTCGCCTGCCCGAGACGCCGGGGCAGCGCCACACTGAAACGCAAGCGCACGCCCCGAATTCCCTCCACATAAACAGCCCCCTCATCCAACCAAGCCCCAGCCTGCGCCAACCAGCGCCCAATCACCGCCCGGCTGCGCTCCGGATGCATCAGCAAATCCGCCACGCTCAACCCCGCCGCACTCAACTCCTCCAAGGGTAAATAGCAGCGCCCCGCGCGCAAATCCGCAGGCAGATCGCGCAAAATGTTCACCAATTGCAGACCCTGTCCGAAGTGGCGCCCCAGCTCCACCAACTCCGCTACCGGCCGGCAAGCAAACTCGGGTAATTGCATCGCGCAAACTCTGGTCCAGAACTCGCCGACACACCCCGCCACCGCGTAAGTGTAAGCGACGGTGTCTCCTGCAGTGAGCAACGCTTGCGGAGCGTTTTCCGAAGCGTACCCGAAGCGTACCAAGTCGCCGCGTTGCCCGGCGATAATAGTGTCCAATACGGCGTGCAGTTCCCTTCGCAACTCCGCGCCCAACCCATGATAGACGCGCAGCAGGGGCTCGATTTGAGTGAGTAAACGCGCCTCGCCAACGTGTTCACAAGGAAGGCTGGCACATTGCGCGGCCAGCGTCCGCCACTCGGAGCTGGACGCGGTAAATTCCAAAGCCCCTCGAAAGGCGTCCAGCGCATCCAGACGCGCCGCCAGAGGAGCGGTGGAGGCATCCGCCAAGGTGTCGCTGGCCCGCGCCAAGACGTAGGCTAGCCCAAGCGGCTCCCTCACCGCCTCAGGCAAAAAGCGCAGCGATAAGTAAAAGGACCGCGAGACGGACTTTAATAATTCCTGATCCATTCTTGACGCCCAGAAGACTGCAGAATCTCCAATGGCACAAGCTCCAGAGCCTCCAAGCGCATGATCTTTATCTCGATTTAAATCTAAACGCCCAAACTGGAGATTGTTTTTTCCCTTATTGAATAAACTTGGGTTAAGTTAATTTGAATCGAATGGTTGAAACTCCATCAACTTCCGGGCCGCAATGGCGACACTTTTGCACCTCAGTCCAGGGCGCGTCCCATATTGAAAACGACGTGCCCTGCCAGGATGCCTGCGCGCTAAGCGTGCTGGGCGATACCGTCATTCTAGCGCTCTCAGACGGGGCCGGTTCCGCTTCGCAAGCCGAACGGGGCGCCAACCTTGTGGTGCGGTTTTGGCTCGAGCACTTTACGACGCTCTTGGAAGGGCATCCAGATGCAGCCTCTGTGCTGGCGGAGTGTGACGCCACAGACATCGAGCTCCTTTTGAGGCGCATTCACGACGCGGTCGCGGAGGAAGCCGAGGCGCTGGAAGTGGAGGCGGGGGAATTTTCCGCGACGCTTCTGGGTGCCGTGGTGACGCCAACCCATGCTCTTGTGGCGCAAGTTGGGGATGGCGGCTGGGTGGCGCTTATCAACGGCGTCTGCGGTTGCCTGACTTGGCCCACCAGCGGCGAATTCGTCGGGCAGACCACCTTCGCGACTTCCGATGCGGCGGCAAGCGTACTGCAACTGGTGCGTCTGGCGAAAGCTCCCGAGGCGTTAGTGGGCTTCACCGACGGGATGGAGCGGTTGCTGCTCGATTTCCAAACCCGTCTTCCGGCCACAGGCTTCTTTCTGCCTGCGTTGCGTTCCTTCAAGCAAAACCCGGTTCACTTCCCCGCTCAAATGGAGGAGTACCTCAGCTCCGAGGGCGTCTGTGCGCGCACGGATGACGACAAATCGCTTGGGATTGTGCTCAATCCAAACGGCGCCATTTTCGAAGGGGCACCATCAATGATTTTGTAAATCCATCTATCGACCCATTGCTCTTGGCATTATCAGCACACCCGTCAGCCTCAAATTATTCTATTGGCTCAGAGCAACTTCCGAAAAGCCAACAGAACTCAGGGGACTACAAATTCACGCTCCTACTTCGCAAGAATTTCCTCCAGCACGCGGCCCTCAGCATTAGGCAGCGCGATGCCCATGAGTCTGGCAATCGTCGGCGCGACATCGAGGTTTGCCACGCGCTCGAGCGTGCCGCCGGGCTTGATGCCGCGGCCACTGGCAATGAAAATGCCGTCGAGTTCGGGGTCGCTGTTGAGATAACCGTGCGTGCCGCCGTAATTCACCGCGGGCGTGATTACAGCATCTCCACCGGCGTCATTTTTGAAGGCATAACCCGTCTTCGCATACAGCACGAGATCCCCCATGCCTTGGTTTTCTGCGGGCGTGGGCATACCGAGCGTAGGCCCATCGTTGCCATCGATGACGCGATCAATGCCTTCGGTTTGCGCGAATAATTCCTTCAACTTGGGCAGCAGCTCAGCTCGGCGAGCCGGGTTGTTCACATAGACAAACGACATGCCGCCCTGGGTCATAGCGTAGGCATCGCAAGTATGAACGATGGGGCCGACGCCCTTGGCCAACTCAGCCTTCCTCAACGCCACGTTGGGCAGGATGAGCTTGGTGACTTTTTTAAAGCCGTGATCCGTTGCGATGATGAACGTCGTTTTATCTCGCAGCCCACTCTCGTCCACTGCCTTAACAAGGTCGCCCACAAGCCGGTCCGCATACTCGAGCGCGGTAAAGCTGGCCATGGACCCAGGCCCGTAAGCGTGATGGGTCGCATCGGTGTTGAGCGTGTGGAACAGCAAAAGGTTGGGCTTGTGCGCCTTAAACATGTGGATGGCAGCCCGCGTCCACATGTTGTCCAGGAAGGTGACGCTTTTGCGCGCTGGGCCCATCTGCATCCAAGCGATATCCTCAGGCTTCGCTAGGCCGGAGGCGAACATCTCTTTTTCGACCACACCTTCCGGATTAGGAATCTCGGCGAAACTCCAATCGATGGTCTTCGCGCGCGTGACTGCGACCCAGTCTGACTCCGCGGTGGTCAAGCCAGCTTCGTGGGCAATATCGTAAATCGTGGGCGCGAATACGAGTCTCGTTTTGTCCGCCCACTGCTCGATTTTTGGCGGCTTCTCATCGCCCTGCCGCACGAGTAGTCCGTTAAAAAGCACGCCGTGTTTGCGCGGGTTCACGCCGGTGACTAACGTGGTGTGATTGATCCAAGTGATGGAGGGATTACTCACCGTCAGCGCCTTCGCGCTCACGCCAGCAGCGGCCAGTTTTCGTAAATTTGGCAGCAGTAACGACTCATCCTTCCAGAGCCATGCGGGAAACCCGTCGAGGCTGATGAGGATCACGTGCCGGTCTTTTGCCGGTGGAGCGGACACCACCGGCACCGCGCTCCCAGCGAGCAAGCAGAGTGAAAACAAAATGGGCGAGAGAGTGCTCTTCATGGTTGGTGGAATTGCGATTGGTATGCGGCTGGAACGAGTTTTTTGATGAGCGAAGTTTTGTCCGCGCCTGTCGCCGTGGCTCCTTCGGGCAGCATCTTGCCGTTGACTAGACAGTTCTCGAACGAGACCACGCCGCGCACTGTCATCTCCATGTTTTCCAACGTGATGCGAGCAGCCCGCAACGTGGCGTTTTTTTGCACTAGCGCCGGCTCCGTTTTGTCTGCGCGACGAATAAAAACATTCTCTAGGTCTAATTCAACGTGTTCGTTATCGCCTGCGCTCACGCTGAGGGGATGTTCCGAGGTAGACCATACAACCGCGTTCTCAACTCTGTATCGTCCGTTATTGAGGAAGAACAAATCGTAGGCATGGCAGTCGGCAATGAAGACGTTTTTGTAACTGGTATGCGCCGCGACCGTGTCGGTGATCCCAGTGCTGTTACCGATGGAAACCAGCCCGTCTACGCGATACTCCGCGCTCTCATGCGCGCTGATGCCATCGTCTCCGCATTCAATAGCGCGGATGTTCTCGAACACGACGTCGCGGCAATCACCATGGATATTGAAGCCGTCATTGTAGGGATGCGTAGCGGTGATGTTCCTTAGGATGAGATGCGCGTTGTCGCCGCTCATCTGGACTCCCGCTGAACGCATGGGCGCGGCGATGTTAGCGTCGGCGAGTTTTTGACCGGGCATAAGCTTGAGGTAAAACGTGCCGAAGAGCTGCTTGGTGGGCGACGGTGAACGCTCCTCATCCACAACGAAGGTCCATTCGCCGGGCTGTAATTCCTGTGGCTTTTTAAACGGCGCTTTCTTCCCTTTAGAGGTGCGACCCATGAGATTCATTTTGCCGTTCCAGAGGAAAAACCAGCGGCCTACAATCGCCGCATCAAGCCTCGGAAGCAGCTCATCATTGGCGAAGAGGCCGGGCTCCACTTCCCTCCATTTCTCCAAGTCGAGGGGATCGGATCCTTCGAGCGTTGCGCCATGTCCATCGAGGGTAATTGGCTTTCCAAGTTCGCCTTTCTTGCCATAAAAGCCTGCGTAATCGTGATAAACGATTGGCTCAAGATGAATCGTGTCACCCGGCTGAGCCATCTTGATTGCTTCTCGGATAGTCTTCGCTTCCATCCCGACGCGGATATTGCGCCCGCTTTGCGCAGCAGCGTTTGGCGGTGCGGTTCCCGTGCCTGGGTTGCTTAGATTCGGGACGGCCTCGCCGGCATAAAGCGACGTGGCAAGATGCCAAAAAACAGCGAGGAGAAGAGGGGGGATGGGACTCATAAAACGGAGGCTCGGCGTGCGTGGCTAAGCCCTGTAAAAGCCGAGCTGGAGCTCGGTTGTTTTGCGCGGGCCTTACTTCGCAACGCACCAAAGCGTTGAATCCGTACGTACAAAAATGCGGCCGCCACTCAAGGCTGGAGTGCAAAGGGCGAGTTCCTTGGTCTTAGCATCCAGGGGGAGCTGCAACTGGCCAAGAACCTCGCCTTCGGGAGCCGCGGTATTGACGACTTGCAGCAGCGCCTTTTCATTTACAAGCACGATGCGATCGCCCGCGCCCACCGGAGAGCCGCTGAAGGGGCCAGTGAGGCGCAACTTCCATTTGATGTCACCGGCTGCGGTCTCCGCCATGGTCAGGATGCCGGCGTTGTTCACCGTAAAAAGCCGACTATCAAGCAGTAACGGGCTGGTGGTGGACGGATTAATTTGCCGTGCGTTCCAGAGCGTTTGCGGCTCGCTCACGCCGAGGGCCGGCACGCCCAGCGCGGTCATGCCCGAGGCCGGCAGGTAAACCACGTCTTTGAGAGCGACGCTGGAACTCATCGTGGAGGCGTTGCCGGCGAGTTGCCAGAGCGTCTTGCCCGTGGCAGCGTCCACGGCGCAAACGCCTTCCTTGGATTGCAAGAGAACGGCTGCCGGAAAGCCGGGGCGCGCAGGCAAAGGCACCGGACTGCTCCAGTTTGCAAACTTGGGACGCTCCAGTTTCCAAAGGTTTTTGCCGGTGCTCGCGTCGATTCCCAACGCGTAACTCTCGCTGTCATTTTCAATTTGAACCACCACCGTTGCGCCAACGGTTACGGGCGAGGATGCCATTCCCAAGCTGTTGCTGGCATTGCTGTAATCCGCCGTCAAGCCGCGCAACCACAGGAGGTTTCCCTCGAAGTCAAAAGCCGCCAAGTCGTTGGAACTCCACAGAGCGAAGATGCGCTTTCCATCGCTGCAAGGGGTACTTGCAGCCACGGACGTTTTGTCATGGGTCATCGTGCGGCCCGTGGCGAGCAGTTGCCGCTCCCAAAGCGGGGCGCCGTCTTTTACCCGAAAACAAAGCACCCGCAGGCGCTCCTGTTCTGGGCCCTCAGCGGCCGTTACAAATACTTTCTCGCCCATGATAATCGGGCTGGAGAGACCGCGGCCCGGAAGCTTCGCACTCCAGGCGATTTTGGGTTGGGCGGGAATCTGCGCACTGGGGCTGGCACCAGAACTCACGGGGCCACGAAAGGCGGGCCAGTCCGTGGTAATCGGGGCAGCGGCAGTGTTGGCAGCGGACGCGGTAGCCAAACCAACAAGGGAAGTCAGGCAGAGGGAAAAGAGGGTGCAAGAGCGCATAAAAAAGAGGGATTAGCGTTTGGAAACGGAGGAAAGCAGCGCGGTACCGGTGCCGTCACAAACGCGGAGTTGGAACTCCCACTCGACGGTCCAGGATTCGGTTTGTTCGTTCTGACAGCATTTGACGAGGATGGTGTTGCTCCCTTTGCGGAGGCGTCCTTTGAGCCGGTACTGATCCATGCGCTGGCCTCGATGGTACTCGTCGCGGGCGAAGAGCAGTTCGCCGTTGAGCCAGACCTTCCACGCGTTCTTGCAACCCAACCGCAGTTCGGCCTCACGCGCCTCGCCGGATTCAAACGTCGTGACCGCGTATGCCGTAGCCTCTTTGAGTGGAGTGAGAGGCTCATTCAAATTCAGCTTGCCGTACTCGTCTTTGGATGCGGTCGGTTGCCATTTCACCGGTCCGCTTTTTCCCGGATAAGACTTGTCTAAAGCCACCTCGGTTTCTGGTGGAAAAGCGGTTTGAAAACCAGCGCCCTTGGTGTTGTCAAACGGGCCGATAACTTGCCATTGCGTCAGAAATCCGAAGTGCTTGGGGATGTCTACCGCAACGCCTAATTTCTTGAGTGCCTCGGAGACGGTCTTGGTCTGATCCTCATCCCGAGCCACGGCCAACGCCTCTTGATAGGCCTTCTTGGCCTCATCGCCCGACTTGGATTCGGCTGCGGTCAGCAAAAACGCAACGGCTCCACGGCGCAGTTTCTGCACAGGATCATTGCCAAAGGTGCGTTCAAGCTTTTCGGCGCGGCCCGCGTCGGCTTGTTGTAAGAGGTCGAAAGCGAGGAGACGCGCCGCTTCGGGATGCGCGGTGTTTGTGAGAAACGCCTCCACGGCGTCTAATGGGAGCGGCTGCTTCGCCTCGAGAGCCTGGGCGACAATCGCGTTACCGGCCAGACGCACCCAGTTGTCGGCCACATTGCTGCCGGATCCAGAGTGGGCAAGCAAAAGCACCAGCCCCTTTGGCCCGGCCGCCACAACCTGCGTCCAAGCGCGGCTGGCCGCCTCATTTCCCGCCCCCTCGCGTCCGACATGGGTGAGGGTTTGCACTGCGTCTTCCAGAGGTCCGGCAAACACCGGGGCAACCGCCATTCCAAGAAGCACGCTGAGAAGCTGGGGAACTTTCATCGCGCACTCATAACGCGGATGCAACCAGAAGGGAAGCGTTGGAGCGGATTTTACTTACACTTTTAACATTCTCTTTTGCGCTCCCAATCCGGCTAATCGGATCCACCTTAACTGTGCTCTCCGCACATGAAGTCAGTGGACTTTAACGCGATGTCAAAAGGCTCCATCGGCATTGGCTCGGAGTGATCCAGAAACTCGTGGCAGAGGTGGAAAAAATCAGCGCTAGTATTCACCCTCCGGATTTCATGCAAAAACCTCCCGCTCGGCTCAACTCCCAAACCAATGTAGTTAAGGTACTTCTTCATTTGCTGAATGTGTGAGATCTCACGAATGTCCGGATTAGCGCGCATTTCGTACAAGGCGTAAACGTAGGCTAGAACGTCCTTTCCAAGCGGGATGAAGAGCGGCTCGCCGCGCTGCTGCTGCCTAATTTGCTGGAACAGCCACGGGTTCCGGATTGCTCCCCTTCCAATCATCAGTCCGCGGGCGGAAGTCTGTTGGAGGACGTATTGCGCTTTGTGCGCGGAAACGACGTTGCCATTGGCCAGCACGGGGCACTGCATCACCTCCACGGCTCTTGCGATGTAGTCGTAGTGGACGGTGCTCCGATACTTTTCCGCCACGGTGCGCCCATGAACGGTCAGCAGATCGATGGAATGGCTGGCGTAGACGGCGAGCAAATCCTCAAAGACGGCCGGGTCGTCAAAACCGATGCGCGTCTTGACTGTGAATTTGGTCTGAATGGCGTCGCGCAACGCTCCCAGAATCGAGTCGATCTGCGCAATGTCCCGCAAAAGACCGCCTCCTGCGTTTTTGCGATAAACAACAGGCACTGGACATCCGAGGTTCAAATCGATGCCTGCCACCGGATGCCTTTGCAATTCGCGCGCGCTGCGAACCAGCGAGGGAATGTGATTGCCGATCATTTGGGCAATCGCGGGCTGACCGGTAGGGTTGGCCGTGATGGACTTCAGAATGGTGGGGTCGAGGAGCGAGTCGGCATAGACCCGGAAATATTCGGTGAAGTAGAGGTCGGCTCCCCCGTAAAGAGTCATGAGCCTCCAAAATGGAAGGTCTGTAACATCTTGCATGGGAGCAAGCGCCAGAATGGGTTGGGGCTTGTCCAGCAGCGCTGCGAGTTGAAGGGAAGGTTCGATGCTCAGAGGTGAGAAAGGATGAAGGAAACGTTTCTCCACAGGGAGCGCAAAGTGATTGTTCGCTCTTATCTGGAAAAGAAAAAGCCCTCCCGGCTCGCCCTATAAATGTCGCCCAATGGTTTTCTTCGGAATATCCCGGCCCGATTTTCTTTTTTAAATTGAGCAGCGAAAACCGGGACTCGAAAAGGGCCGTGGCTTAAAGATTGATCGAACGCCCCTCGCGGAAGGACTGATCAGCAGCGGCCACAATGCGCATGGAGTTCACCGCGTCGTCCAAGTGCGAAGTTAGATCAAGGTTCTCGCGAATGGCTTTCTCGAAATAGATTTGCTCACGCTCACACAGCCCGTCGTGACCCGGATCGGCGTCCGTGGGGACAACTTCGTCCGGCCTGAGAAAACGCCCGTCGGGCCCCAGCGCCGCATGATGAACCTTTAACGCTTGGGCGGCAGAGTGAGAATCGACATCCGCCGAGTTCCCAGCTTCAGAAGCCTTTCCTGCGACGATGGAAACGCATCCCTTGGGACCGATGACATCCTTCACAAAAAAAGCTTCTTCCGACATCATTGGACCCCAACCTGCTTCATACCAGCCCACTGAGCCATCCGCAAAAGACACTTGGAGCTGGCCGTAATTGATCTGCCCAGCGGGCATATCCTCCGTGAGGCGCGCGCCAATGCCAGAGACGCGCACAGGCCGACTGCCCGTCATCTGACACATCACATCGACATAGTGCACGCCGCAATCCACTACCGGACTGCAGCTTTGCAACAATGCTTGATGCGTCTTCCATGTCTCGCCTGAACTTTGCTGGTTGAGATTCATCCGCATCACCAACGGTTTGCCGAGGGTTTGAACCGTGCGGATAAACTGAATCCACGCCGGGTGATGGCGCAGGATGTAGCCGATGACCACCTTACGATTCGAAGCCTTGGCCTTCGCCACGATGAGCTCGGCCTCAGCGACCGAAGCGGCCAAGGGCTTTTCAACAAACACATGGCAGCCCGCCTCAAGCGCGGCGATGGTGTATTCTGCGTGAGTGTCGGGATAACTTGAAATGGAGACGGCGTCGGGCCGCGCCTCGATGAGAGCCGCGTGAAAATCCGAGAATTCCGCATGCCCGCCCCCCAACTCGGCGTTTAACTTGGCCCGTGAATCCTTGGAACGCGTCACGATGCCGCAGATCTCAAAACCGGGAAGGCGATGATAAGCCAAGGCATGGGAGCGGCCCATGTGGCCGGCGCCTACGCAAAGAACACGAATCGGAGCTGACTGGGATGACATAATTTTTGGATCATAGAAGCGGGCGGGCAGCTTTCAAGGACGGCGACCTTTAATTTTCAAGGGCCTTCGTTTTCCAGGCTCCACTCGCCAGTGATCAGAAGCAGCTGTCCCGCAGCCCTCCGTATTTCTCGCCTAGAGAACTACCACACCGATGAAATTCGCTGCGTGCCGTCGAGCCGCGGGCTGTGTATGGTGGCCCAAGGCGCTAAGTAAGGCGCTATTTTAGAGAAGTATACGATGTCGAAAACTTTCAAAGCTCTGGGTGTCCGTGAGGACCTAATTCGCGGAATCGAAGAACTGGGGATCCTCTCGCCCACCCCTATCCAACAGGAGGCGCTCCCTTTCCTACTTCAGAACGGGGGCGACTTTATCGCGCAGGCCCAGACTGGCACGGGGAAAACGGCGGCCTTCGGATTGCCCCTGCTCACGCTTATCGACCCCAAACTTCGGGACATTCAGGCGGTGGTCGTGGCGCCCACCCGCGAACTGGCCAAACAGATTGGCAAACAGCTGTTTCGGTTCACCAAACACTGCGCCAAGAAGATTTTTGTGGAGGTGCTCACCGGAGGCGATGACATTGAGCGGCAGATGTCTGCGCTGCAGCGGCCCACACACGTTGTGGTGGTCACTCCGGGCCGTCTTGTCGACCTGCTGGGCAGCAAGGCGTTGTCCCTGGATGCCGTCAAGCTGCTCGTCCTTGATGAGGCCGACGAAATGCTCACCTTAGGATTCAAACACGAAGTGGCCCTAATTTGCGAGAAGACCCAAGGACGCCGCGCAACCTGGCTCTTCTCGGCGACCATCCCCGAGGGGGTGCAACGCTTAATCACAGATTACATGTCACCCAAGCCGCACGTCCTCAAAGTGGACCATCGACATGTGGTGAACCGCGACATCGAACATCGCTTCATGGTGTGTTCGGTGAAGGAGAAAACGAGCAGGATCTCCGCATTTTTGCGCCGACACAGTTTGGAGCGCGGTGTAATTTTTTGCAGGACAAAAGCCGGCGCCACCGCTCTGGGCGCGGAATTAGCCGTAGAGGGACACGCCGTCGGGGTGATACAAGGCGACCTGATGCAGTTGGAGCGAGACAAGGTTCTGCGCTCTTTTCGCAAAGGACGGTTTCAGTTCCTCATTGCCACGGACGTGGCAGCCCGTGGGATCGACGTGGAAGGTCTCGCGTTTGTAATCCACCATCAATTGCCGGACCAAATCGACCATTACACCCACCGCAGCGGCAGAACAGGCAGAGCGGGCCGCTCCGGTGTTTCAATCGCGCTGATTGGCCAAAGGGAGAAGATCGACATCGAACAGCTTAGCAAGCGACTCGGTCTGAATTTTGTGGAGATGCGTTAAGCACCCGGCATCGCGGTTTCCTTTTTGTGCGCCCGAAGCCCCTGTAGAAGGCCTTTGCGCGGCAAGTGTAAAAATGAGGACAGGCTTTCCTCTCACTTTCCCGCCGGGTAGCGCGTCTCAGGTCAGACCGGGAATGGGCTGCCCTTCGTACAGAGAGTGAGGGCGTTGCAGCGGATCTTGCCAGTCCATGCTCGATGGGATTCCCAACGCCTGATAAATGGTCGCCGCGAGATTTTCAGGCCGCTGTGGATCCCGAATCGGGTAGGCGCCTTTTGCGTCGGTCTCGCCTATTACCGTTCCTCCCCGGATGCCGCCGCCGGCCAGAAGCACGGTTTGAGAGGCGCCCCAGTGATCGCGGCCTGGGAGTTTTGCGCCGGGGATCTTGGAAATTTTTGGAGTGCGGCCGAACTCGCTACCCATGACGACGAGGGTTTCGGAGAGCAGTCCCGAGGCCTCTAGGTCGTCGAGAAAGGCGCTCACGGCGCGATCCATGGGCGGGAGCAGGAAGTCTTTGAGGTTCGGGAACGCCGACTGATGCGTATCCCAGGATTCGTTGTTTCCAAGATTGACCTGCACCATGCGCATTCCTGTTTCAAGAAGGCGGCGCGCCATAATCAGCGAGCATCCGAAACTGTTGTTGCCGTAACGCTCCAAAACCGAGGGCGCAACAAGGCTCATGTCGAAGGCGTCCCGCACCGAGCCGTTGGTGATCAAAGACACAGCCGCCTCGCGGTAACGATCGAAAGCGGAATCCTCGATACTTTCCACCAAACGTTGAGACTGCCGCTCCAAGGACTGGCGAAGTGCCACGCGGTCCAAAAGTCGCTCACGCGTAAGACCCTGTGGCAGAGTAAGGTGTGGCGCATTAAAGGAAACTGAACGGTCCGTTTGCGCGCCCTTTTCGTGGTGAAAGAGGTATTGTGGAAAGGCGCCGTAATGCAAGGGGTGGTAAGGCGACATTTCCAAAAACCACGGGTCGTGTTGTTTACCGAGCTGACCTGCAAACTGGCCTGGAATGAACCGGCCTTCGCGGTGTTGGAGCTTGTCGGGCAAGACCAAGGCGGGCGGGAGGTTGTTTCGAGCGGGCAGCAAGTGACCCGCCAAAGACACGATGCTGGGCCAGTCGGATCCCTTGGCCTTGGCCGGATCAAAACCCAGAGGCAGCTCGCTCCTGCCGGTGAGCATAATATGGTGGGCCCCCGAGTGGTCGTTGCTAGGGTGGGTAAGCGAACGCACCAGTGCGTATTTGTGCGCGCGCCGGGCCAGTAGCGGAAGGTGCTCGCAGATTTGAATGCCGTCGGCGCTGGTGGAGATGGGGTTAAATTCGCCGCGAAACTCCAGCGGGGCGTCAGGCTTCATGTCGAAACTTTCGTGCTGCGCCAATCCACCTGAAAGAAAGATGTACACCACGGACTTTGCCCTTCCAGCCGCGCGGGGAAGGCCGTCGGCAGCAGAAGTCTCTGCCATCGCGCGGAGGGCGGAAAGATGATTCATACCCAAGCCCAGCAGGCTGATTGCGCCCGCTTGGATGGAATGGCGGCGCGACATGCCGTGGGGAGATAAGGCGTCCATGTTCAAGCATTTATTACAGTGCTTCCCGCAAGTCAATCCACCCCTTTCCTCCTTTTCGCCTCCACTCTGTGAGACAAGTCCTCTCTGAAGTTGGCAGCCCCCTCACCGAGGGCGTGGCTCAACCAGATCGCGCAAAGTTTAAAAGTTTAACCCATTCATCCGATAAGTGCTTAATATCATGCAAAACTCTAAAGTTTAGACGGCTTGCGGGATTATCTTGTTGGATTACGATTACTTCTCTCTTCGAGAAGAAGCGTTCCGTTATCCCAAACACCTCAGAAGCTATGAAATTCCACCGTCTCCTCACCCTGCTGCCGTTAGCAGCTTTATCCATAGTCCCCGCCCTGGCGGAAAACAATATGCCGCCGCCGGGATTCACCGCGCTCTTCAACGGCAAAGATCTTTCCGACTGGTACGGTTGGAGCACACAGGATCCCACCGATCTTTGGAAGATGTCGCCGGAGGATCAGGCGGCTTATAAGAAAAAGTCGATCGAAGGAGGACTCACGGACAAAAAAGGCAAGCTTGTCGAAGACCAAGTCAACCTGCATTGGCGCGTGGAAAACGGCGAGCTCGTCAACGATGGCCGTGGTTTGTACCTCACCACTAACAAAGACTACGGTGACTTCGAACTGTTGCTGGAATACAAGGCGCTCCCTTTGGGTGATAGCGGGGTCTATCTGCGCGGAATTCCGCAGGTGCAGATTTGGGATTCCACCCAAGGCGACCCGCGCGGGCTGGGTCAGGACAAGGGCTCGGGCGGACTATGGAACAACAGCAAAGGCGCGCCGGGCAAGGATCCATCCAGCAAGATGGACAAGCCTTTTGGCGAATGGAACACGTTCAAGATTCGCATGATAGGGGAGAGGGTCACCGTCGTCTTCAATGGCGTGACTGTGGTGGACAATTGCGTGCTAGAAAACTACTTCGCGAACAAGAAGGCTGGTTATATCGCTTGGGCCAAGCCTGCCGGCGCCGGTGCGACCGACGCCGCAGCGACCAAAGAAGAGAAGCTCGCCAACGGTTGGATCAAAGATCGCGCATTTCCAAAGGGTCCCATCCAACTCCAAACCCATGGCAGCGAGATTCGCTGGCGCAATGTGTATATCCACGAAATCACTCCGGAGGAGGCAGACAAGGAACTCCGTTCACGCGACACCACAGGATTTACGGAACTAGTCAACGGCAAGGATTTGAGCAACTGGCAAAACGCCGTGGACAACTACGAAGTAAAGGACGGCGCGATTGTCTGCAAAACAAAGAAGGGCGGCGACCTGCTAAGCAAAGAGGAATACGAAGACTGCATCATCAAGGTTGAATTCAAGCTCCCGCACGCCGGAAACAACGGCATCGCGCTGCGTACCCCTATGGGCGGACATTCTGCGAGCGACGGGTTTGAAATCCAAGTGCTCGATAGCGACGGCTACAACGAGGCTCACAAGGATCACCCGCTACTTCCTTCCCAGTACCACGGCTCGCTGTACCATTGCGTCGGCGCGAAGCACGGCTACCTGCGTCCCGTCGGAACTTGGAACTACGAAGAGATCGAAGTGCGCGGCCAGAAGATCACCGTCACGCTCAATGGCACCAAGATCCTCGACGTGGATTGCGACACCTTCGACCGCAGCCAAATCGCGCATCCTCCCAAAGGGCTCGACCATCGCCGCGGCTACATCGGGTTCGCCGGTCACAACGATCCAGTAGAGTTCCGCAGCTTCCAGGTTAAGCGCTTAAACTGATTCGACTTAGACGGCAAAGCCGGCGGACGCGCTCCAACTCTAGGAACGCTATTTGCCGCCGGCTATCACGGGAAGAAGCACGCGCGATTCGTGGCCTTTTTCGTGCAGAATCGTATGGGTTCCCGAACGGCTTTCCTTCATCCAATCGGATGTTTGCGCGCCACCGGTTTGGTTGTTGGGCTCGTACAAAGGCGTGCCGCTACTGGTGATCGTCACGCGCAGGCGATGCCCTGCGTTCACCGCAATACTCGTCCAGCCGATGTGCCAGCGAAGTTTTGCGGGCTCGCCCGACTTGAGAAGAACTTCCTTTTCAAAGCCTTCCCGGTACCGGGCACGAATGGGATAGTCCATCAGCAGCATGCTTCTTCCGTCGGGATACACGTCGGAAACGCGCAGTAAAAAGTCGCTGTCAGCCACGGTGGATTGAACCCACACCTCCGCGATGATTTCCCCCGTGATTTCCAGCGGCGCCTGGAGCACCTCCGTACTCCAAGTACGAACGTCCTTCTGAGCTTCCACGCTGCGAGCATCCTTGGCGCCCGGGAAGGAGCGACCGGCAATCTCCATAGGCTTCAGCGGATCGCTTTCGTACGACGTCCCGCTCGCTTTTGCCACAGGCGCCTCGGCTTTTAATGCGCCACCCTCCCGCAAATAAAAGCTCGTCTCGCGGGCTGCTGGAGGCCAGTCAACCGCATCGCGCCAGACGTTACCGGGGGCATCTTTTTCTCCAACCGCACCCATGACGTAGTAACGCACGGCGGACTCCTTTTCCACGCCGTTTTCCGCCCCTTTCAACCAGTGCTCAAACCAGCGCACCATGTGATCCACCTCCGGCCACGTTGCGTTTTCCGGATACACCATCTCGTTGACTTTGCTGCCCTTGTTCAAACGCCCATGCAGCCACGGCCCAAGCAATAGTTGCTGCCGCCCTTTCGACCCGACTCCACCTTGATGCTGTCGGCCCACAAAGCTCATCACACTTCCTTGCGCCATAAAATCATACCAACTGCCAATCGTGAAACACGGCACGTTCATCTTCCCGAAATGCAGACTGCAATCCTCCGCGCGCCAGTATTCATCATAGTCCGGATGCTTGTCCCACTCGCGAAGCAAAGCCGCGTTATCTTCCGGATTGCGGCAGTTTGAGCCGAAGTCCGCAAACCTCCCGGGCCGCGTTACTCCGCCGATTCGGTATCCCTCTTGGAAGAGACTCAATCCCGTATCCACCATGTACTGGCAAACGAGGTGTGGGGGTTGGGTGACAGCGAGAAAGTTCTGCGCAAAACCGCCCTGCGAGCTTCCCAAGCTCCCGACCTTGCCGGTGCTCCAAGGCTGGGTGGCCAGCCATTCGCATGTGTCGTAGCCGTCACGTTGTTCCCCCCAAGCCAGCGCTCGATATCCCACGTACGGTCCCTCGCTTTGTTGCGACCCGCGAAAATTCACCATCGCTACGGCGAACCCGCGCCGAGCCAGATCAGCCGAATTCTTGCGAGTCCCCGCACTGGTGAGGCTCGCGTACCGTTGTTCGAAAACCACGGGCCATTGGCCGTGGCCCTCCGGCGTGTACAAATACGCGGAGAGTCGGGTGCCATCCCGCATCGGGATCATCACGTGTTCCTCGCGGACCCCGGGCAGCTCAAGTTTTGGAAGTTCCTGCGCGAGCGCCGAAGAAGCGAGTGCAATGCCAATCAAAAGGTGGAGTTTCATCTTGGTAAAAATGAGATGTGAAATTCCCTTTTTAAAGCGCCACCGTTCTTCCAGCCACTGGGATGGCGTACAATCCGCTGGAATCGGGTGACACGGGGGCCGGGTCGCTCATGCTATGGATATCCGGCGCGAGGCTCAGGGTGGAGTTGAGCGCGGCATCCCATTCCACAACCTTGCCCGAGTAGGCGGCCATGCGGCCCATAATGGCCGTCAGCGTGCTCTTTGCGCCGTAATCCGTCTCATCGTAGGGGTGGTCCTTGCGGATTGCCTCAAAAAAGTCGTCATGCTCCTGCTGGTACGGATTTTCACCGCGCACGGACTTCATCTGCCAGGGGTTTTTCCCCGTGATGCTGTACACCTCGCGACCGTCTAGAAAATCGGCCCGGCCCTCCGAACCGACCGCGTGGTTTGCAACACTTGCCCAGCAACCTGGGCGGCGGTCGCATTCTCCAAAAAGACGGGCGCCGCTGGGATATTCCCACTCGATGGCGAAATGGTCGAAGAGGTTTCCATAATCGGGGCTGCGTTCGCTCAGTGCTCCCATTCCGTGGGCCCGGACCGGATAAGCGCCGTGGATCCAATTGGAGATGTCTATGCCGTGGATAAGGTTATCGACTATGAAATCAGCCGATAGCCAAGAGAAATAGTACCAGTTGCGGCACTGATATTCGAGCTCGCTAAACTCTGGTTTGCGCACCAAACCAGTTCGCAGAGGCGTGTTGGCGAAGGCGCGTGTGTAAATGACCTCGCCCAACTGTCCGGCATGAATGCGCTGGATCATCTCCTGAAACCCTTTTTTGTGACGGCGCTGAAAGCCCACCGCCACCTTAAGGTTTTTACGTTTTGCCTCCGCGGCGGCCGCAAGCACCCGGCGAACGCCTGGCGCATCCACCGCCACCGGCTTTTCTAGGAATGCGTGTTTTCCCATACGCACCGCCTCTTCAAAATGAACAGGGCGGAACGCACAAGGCGTCCCGAGAATCACCACGTCGGCGCAAGCGATGGCATGCTTGTAGGCATCGATCCCCACAAACTGCCGCTCCAAGGGCACGTCCACACGCGCGCCATGCTGCGCCTTAAGCGCATTAAGCCCAACGGCCAGTTTGTCGGCAAACAAATCCGCCACTGCAACCAGCGTCGTGTTGGCGTCTGCGATCAGGGCCTGGTTTGCCGCTCCAGCACCGCGGCCGCCGCATCCAACGAGCGCGATTTTAAGCGGCTCAACGGTTTCCTTGCCGCGGCCGATAAAGGGGAACCCAGCGAGCGACGTCGCAGCGAGTGCGGCGCTGGAACTGAGAATAAAGTCACGGCGAGGGAGGGAGGGGGTGGGGTTCATTGGGGATATAAAAAAAGGCATCCCCAGCTTCAAGCGCCGCAGTCACTAAACCCGACACGTAAGTTTGGGAACGCAGCGAAACTTGTATCAGAGAACAACTTTCATTCCTAACTTTATTCTATTTTCGGGCCGAATTTAAAAAGCCCGTGCAGCCTTACGAAGGGGTACCCGAAAACGGTTCAAAGCCAAGGCCAAAGGCGTTTGCCCCTGCGGCAAACATCGTGGGCACTGAGCCAATAAAGCTCTCCCAGTCCTGATCGTTGCGGTACTGCGTTTCGCAACTCACACACACTCCAGCCGGCAAAAGACTGCTGTCCTCGATCACCATGCGCACTTCATATTCCCAATCGGGAATCCGCACGTGCCCCAACGCGCCGGGACGGGCCACCGTCCGGTTTGAAGCGAAGGATCGCAAGTACCGCTCGCGTTCAGATTGCGACACGAACCGGACCTGAGCCTGCATCGCGAGACTGCTCACGGATTTCAGATCTAGCTCGACCAAGGCGTGCACCCGACAAAACGTCTGATGCACCAAGTGCCAGTCCGCCCAATTGCGAGCATTGCGCACCGCCACGCGCAACCGCTCCGGCGTACGCACCAGAGTGCCGTTGCCCTCAAAAAAGGTGGCGTTTAGTTCGTACTGGTAAAGCAAATCGCGCCCCACGAGCTGGCACTGAGCCGGGCGCACGCCGATCCCTTTGAGAGGGTCGCAAAGGTCACGGGCAAAATCTTCCAACACGGTGGAGCGCATGCTCACCGGTTTGGGCAACGGCAAATCAATACTCACTCCGAAAAGCTCAATCGGGACTACATCCATGCACAAGGCGTACGAGGTTTCCACCGATGTCGCACGTTTATTCTCCTTGTACGGAAGCCGGCGCGGACACCAGACGCGACCCGTACTGTGCCTCTACTGCGCCAAAAGCTTGGCGAAAATTCCAGCATGTGAGTTGAGGCGATTTTCGCTCATACCGGCGCGGAACTTGCGCGTTTGCCAGATTCCATTCAAAAACATCTTATCTCATGAACTCCACCCACGAAGAACGCCTCGCCGCACTCCACCTCGCGCTCCCCCACGCACCCAAGCCCGTCGCCGTCTACAAACCCGTCGTCGTTGTACAAGGACTCGCCTACGTCTCGGGCCACGGCCCGGTACGCACCGACGGCTCACTCATCACCGGTCGAGTCGGCTCCGACTTGACCCTGGAAGCGGGCCACGCCGCCGCGCGGCAGGTCGGGATCGCTATGATTGCCACGTTGCGCGAGCATTTCGGATCACTGGACCGCATCAGCCGCGTCGTGAAGTTGTTAGGAATGGTGAACTCGGCCCCGGATTTTTACGAGCACCCCAAAGTGATCAACGGCTGCAGCGAACTGTTCGCCGAAGTCTTCGGCAACGAACACGGCATCGGCGCGCGCAGCGCAGTGGGCATGGGCCCATTACCCGGAAACATTGCGGTGGAAATCGAGGCAATTTTCGAACTCGTCTAAAAGCTTCCATGGACTGGCCTACCCTCGCTAACGAACAAGAACTCGCCTCTCCCGCCCTAGTGCTTCACTGGGAGCGGGTGGAGGAAAACCTCCGTCGAATGCTCGCAATAGCTGGCAGTCCAAGCCGGTTACGTCCCCACATCAAAACACATAAACTGCCGCAACTCGTCGCCCGGCAGATTGAGCTTGGGATCCAAAAATTCAAGTGCGCGACCATCGCCGAGGCCGAGATGGCTGCCAGCGCAGGCGCCTTGGACGTGCTGCTCGCCGCACAACTAGTGGGGCCGAATGTCGCACGTTTCATCCAATTACTGAGGCAATTTCCCGGGACACGCTTCTCCACGCTCACCGATGCGCTCGAGCCGCTCGAATCCCTCGCCCAAGCGCTAAAGGCCGAGGGCGAATCCGCGACGGTGCTGCTCGACTTAGACGTTGGTCAGCAGCGTACCGGCATTGTGCCCGGGCCGGCAGCGTTTGCGCTTTATCAACGGCTGGCAACGCTCCCCGGCGTGCGCGCAGGCGGCCTCCACGCCTATGACGGCCACTTGCACCAATCCGATCCAGAGGTCCGCAAAACTGCCTGCGAGCACGCTTTCGCACCTGTGGAAAAACTGCGCAATGAATTGCTCGCCGCTGGCCTTCCAGTCCCAATCGTTGTCGCCGGAGGAAGTCCGACATTCCCCATGCACGCCAGTCGTCCTTATGTGGAATGCAGCCCTGGCACCACGGTGCTGTGGGATGCTGGTTACGCCACAAACCTACCTGATGTGAAGTTCTTACCCGCAGTAACGCTGCTTACTCGCGTCATTAGCAGACCCGCCACCAACCGACTTTGCCTCGATCTGGGACACAAGGCCGTCGCCAGCGAAATGCAACACCCACGTGCCGTCTTCCCCCGATTGCCGGATGCACGTCCAGTTGCCCACAATGAAGAACACCTTGTATTGGAGACGCCTATGGCTGCCGATATCCCCATAGGTACCGTGTTACACGCAATCCCTTGGCACATTTGCCCGACCGTCGCTCTCCACGCCACGGCTCTTGTAGCCCGCAACGGGCGGGTGGAGGAAACCTGGCCCGTGACCGCTCGGGCGCGATGCATTTCCATATGAGCACACATCTTCAACCAGAATTAAGCGGGACCTCACCCACCGCTTTTCTCCTCGATGCGCATCTCGACCTTTCCATCAACGCCATCGAATGGAACCGTGACCTGACGCGACCTCTGGCAGAGATCCGCGCAACGGAGGCGCATTTAACGGACAAAAAGGGCCGTGGCCGGGGGACCGTGAGCCTGCCGGAAATGCGCCTGGCTGGAGCCGGTTTGTGCGTGGCCACGCAGTTGGCGCGCGTGGAGCTGGACGGATGGAGTCCGCTCAACGGTTGGCGTTCCCAGGCGCAGGCGTGGGCCATGACCCAAGCGCAGCTGGCCTGGTACGGGGCGATGGAGGAGGCCGGCGAAATGGTGCAACTCCGGAACCGCACCACGCTCGCCGCACATGTCGCAGTCTGGAAGGCTGCTCTAGAGCGGGCGGACGGTTCGCACATACAACTTCCTGTGGGCTATGTGCTTTCATTGGAAGGTGCGGATTCGCTTCCCTCGCTGGATCATCTTCACCGCGCCTACGCCAACGGCTTGCGCGCGATAGGCCCGGCCCATTACGGACCCGGCGTTTACGCCAACGGGACGGATGCCACCGGCAAGCTCAACGAGAAGGGCGTGGCGCTCCTGCGCGAGGCCAGTCGCCTCGGTATGATATTGGACGCCACGCATTTGTGCGACGACGCTTTCTGGCAGGCGCTGGATTTGTACGAGGGCCCCATCTGGGCCAGTCACCACAATTGCCGCACGCTGGTTCCTCACAACCGCCAACTCAGTGACGAAATGATTCTCGCACTCGCCCAACGCGACGCGGTTATTGGCGTGGCCTTCGACGCATGGATGCTGGTACCCGGCTGGGTGCGCGAACAGACCACCCCGGAGTCCGCGGGCGTGATGCTCTCCCACGTTGCGGATCATTTGGACCACGTGTGCCAGATTACTGGATCCGCGCGGCACTCGGGGATCGGGTCGGATCTGGATGGTTGCTTTGGCACGGAACAGACGCCCTCGGATGTCAGGTCCATCGCCGACCTCGGGCGGTTGCCCGAGCTGCTAAAAGCACGCGGCTACGAAGACGGCGCGGTGGAGGGAATCATGAGCGGCAATTTTCTGCGGGCGTTGAAGTTGGCGCTTCCTGAGTAAGGCTTGAGGCCAACAGATCCAAGCCGCCGTTTGTCTTACCGCGCAGTGAGCCGGATGATGAGTTGTTGCAACAAACTTTCCGGTTCCTGCTGGGTGCTGACCAGCGCAACGTTAGTTTCCAGAGTGTTTTTCTGCGCTGCGAGCAGTTCCTGAATGTTAAAGCGGTGGGCATGCTGGGCGGCGATCCCCAGCGCAAAGGCGTTGATGTTTCCGTCCTTTTTACGAGGCAAATGGTCGGTGGCCTCCGCAGGGAGCTTTTCGAGAGTCTTGCCAAAATAAAACGCCTGGGCTGGTCGACTAAGGCGGTGCTTTTCCATCAACTCTTTGACCGCAAGTAGATTTCGGAATGTCGGAATAATCGCCACGAGCAAAATGCCTATAGGCGACTCCTTCTGCTGCAAAAGTTGTTGGAGCAGGGCGAGTGCCTGGTTGGTTTCACGAGAAGCCAGAGCGTTACCCAGTTCGAAGATAATTGCCTCAGCGGTAAGGGGCACCAGCATTTGAACATCAGCCGCAGTCACCGCCCGGTTCGCACCCCATACGTAGAGGGCGAGCTTTTCCAGTTCGGAGGCCAGCGTCCGCCGGTCGCCGCCGGTGCGAAGGGCAACAAGCTCGAGTGCGGCGGGTTCCAAGCGAACGCCCGAGGCTTGGGCCAGTTGCCGCGCAAGCTCAATGGCGGCTTCCTCCCAGCCGGCCTTCGAGGTATCCAGCTTGTCGCATACCGTCACGGCACCGAGCTTGGAAATGGTTTTATAGAAGGTACGACGTTTATCGATTTCAGTGGCACTCAGCAGGAAGCGAATACCTTTGGGCAAGCCTGCTGAAAGCGTCTCCAAGAGAGATTCGAGCGCCTCTAAAACTCCGCCGGCTCCGCCCATGACGCTGTCGCCTAGGAAATTGGCGCTCTTGAGCCACACGAGCTTTTCGCCCCCGAAAAAGGGAAACGTTAAAAGGGCATCCCGCGTTTGTCGTATGCGTGTTTCCGCGTCGGCTGCGTTGGCGGCGGTGCCGTCGATGATGTCAGAGGAAAAATCGCCGCCATCCGCAGGCGTGAGTTCGGCGGCCAGCGCCGAGGCGAGGCGCTTCACCTCGGCGTCATCCGTACCGAGCACGGCATGGAAGGCGGCAGTGGATTTTGGTTTGGCGACAGACATGAGAAAAGCAAACCATGCGGACGCAGGCGTGCAACGTCTAAACGTAAATCCGGTGCGTTGACTTTCTTATTTTCCAGCCACCGGCGTTGCCCCGCATTTGCGCAGGCCGAATTCCAACAACTTCGCGCTGTCCTCCCAGATCCCGGGCTTATCAGTGTGCATGACTATCGCAATGGCTTCCTTCCCGTCCCGCACGGCGGAGCTGGCAAGCACCTGTTGGGCTGGGATGGTGTACCCTGTTTTTACACCGTTACACCCTGCAAATTTGTCGAGCAGACGGTTGTGATTCGTCAGCATAATCCCGCCGGCAGCGGTGTTCCAGTGGGCCGTTTTCGTGGAAACGAGCTGGCGAAAAAGTGGCTGGTTCATTGCCGTTCGCGTGATTGAGGCAAGGTCGCGGGGCGTGGTGTAATGGGCCAAGTTGTGAAGACCGTGCGGGTTGATAAACTGGGTGTTTACGCAACCCAACTCCTTGGCGCGCAGGGTCATTTTCTTAGCAAACGCCTCGATGCTCCCGGCGTTATCACGCCCCAGTGCGTGCGCCACGTCATTGGCACTCTTGAGCATTAAGCCAAGCAACATCTGCCGCCGGGTGATGCGATCGCCGGGATGAATGTTGAGGCTGCTCTCGCCTACTTTGGAATCCTCCAAAGTCACCTCTACTATCTGGTCCAAGTTGCCGGCCTCGATCACCAGCAGACCTGTCATGATCTTCGTCGTGCTGGCCGGGTAAAAGCGGGTGTCCGCATTCTTCTCGTACAAGGCTCTGCCGCTGAGTGCATCCAAGACGATGGCTCCGCGTGCTGCGAGAACAAGATCGTCGGGATCGTCGGAGACGCTGGGCTTGAGTTGCGTTGCGGCCGCCGAGGGCGGCGTCTTGCGCGCGGGCGTGGACTTACGCGCCGGAGTGCGACGATGACGCTTGTGGGCGGCTTCGGAGGGTTGCACCCCGAAAAAGAACACGATGAGTATGGGGAAAATCAGGCGGCTGAAACGCATGGGAAAAGGGAAAAGTGAAGGATGCCTAGGTTGTGAGGATTTTTCCATTCACCATCATCCAAGGAATCCAGCCCTTGTATCCGACGCAAGCCTCGGCCGCTTGTTGGGCATTTTTTCCTGCGGAATCTTCCAGCGGGATGGCGATTAAATCGGCTAGGGCGCCGAGGGAGAGGCAGCCGAGCTGGCCCTCCTGACGCAGCGCCCGCGCTGGGGCCAGCGTGACAGTGGCGAGCAAATCCTCAGGAGAGAGGCCGGGCGCGTTGCTCTGCAGCTTGCGCAACTCCGAGAGCAAGCTTAGGGAGTCGGTACTCGCTAGACTGTCGGTGCCGACGCAAATATTAATCCCCAGACCGGACAACTTCGTGAAAGCAAAAGGAGGATGCTTGAAATAGGCGTGACTTCCCGGGCAATGGACTACATGCGGAAATCGTTCTTTTCCAAGCGTTTCTAAAAGAGCAAAGTCCGATGGATGCAGGTCGTTGAGATGCGCCAATATCCAGTCAGGTCCTATGGCTGCGTTGCGCCACAGCCACCCGAAGGGCGTGTCCAACCCGCAATCATGCATGGGCCGCCCCAGCCCCGCGAGGAAGTCGTGCAGGGCACCGGAAGCACCGGCAAACATTTCCGTCTCCTCTTGGGACTCCGCGACGTGGCTGGTTAGTAACATCCCATTCTGCATAGCGCAGGCGTGGGCCAGACGATACAGAAGCAGCGAGGCGGTGTAGGGGGCGTGGGGATTGAGGCCGAATTGAGTCAGGGGATCCTTTTGCTGATTAAAAAAGGTCAATGCCCCTGCGACAACCTCCTCGGAAGTCACCCGGTGACGCACATCGATCATTTCGTAAAACCACCAAGTACGCAGAACGGGAGGCGGGAGTTGGGGCAACAAATCGGGAAAAGCCACCATGCTACAAATAGTGGTGGTCCCATAGCGTTGCGCCTCGGCGTAACCGCGGCTGATAGCGGTCAGGATGTCTTCGTGGCCGAGCTGGCGTTTGATGGAATTGAGCCGCTGAACCCACTCCGTGAAGGCGTTGGGAGGCGCAATGGCGTGGCGCATTGTCGAGTATTCGAGGTGGCAATGCGCGTTGATGAGGCCCGGCAACAACACGGCTTCCCCCAGTTCAACGACTTCCTCCCCGGCGTGTGCCGCCAACTCGCTACGCTTGCCCACCGCCATGATTCGGGCACCCTCCACCCGCACCGCGCCGTCTTCAATAGCCGGGGTATTCAAGGGTAAAACGGTGCGAGCACGCAGCAGCATAGCGAGGCACTACCAAACTCCGCCCCACGGTCTCCCGCAAGGTAAAGCACGCCAAAGTTTGCGGTCTTCCGAATTCGCCCCTGATTGTCTCGCTTCGATCCTGCCACTTGCAGGCTTGCCCAGAGCTCGCCGAGCTGTTGCTTTGCAGTTGCGAAAAAGCGGCGCGGAAAAAGCCATCGGCGCCCAGTAGGAATGGCCCTTGCGGCTCGGATGTTATAAAGCTGGATGGAGCGCCATTTCTTATGTGCACTTTAACCCTGAAGTTTAATCGATTATGAAAAATACAGCGCAAGAACAGGTTAAGGAGCATTATCAGCGCTTACGCAGGCTAAGTTGCGAGGCATTGTGGAGTCAGGAAGTCGCGCTATTCGACGCCGCTTCTCCAGCGCAAAGGATCCGCTTGGTCTCGGTGGTGCGCGCCGTGGGCGTGGTGTTTCTGGAAACCGGGACGCCTGCCCAATGGGAGATGGCGCGCAAGTGGTTGCGTGCGTTGCTCGGAGATCCCGAGGAAAAGGTGCGCCGATATGCCATGGTAGCTCTTTCCAAACTGGGCGCCGGTGAGGTGGAGGAGCGGCAGTTGCTAAACCTGGTGGGCAAGGCGGCGGGGGAGCGCGAAAGCCGCTTTTTAGTGCAGACACTGGAACGCATCGGGGGAAGTGAAACGCTCAAAGCTGGCGAGGCCGCCCACGGAGAACTGTCCCAAGTGGTACAAAAAGTGCGGGCGAATGTGGCGCGGCGTGAAGGTAGTGGAGAAATCTCTTTTGAGCAGTCGCTGCGCTCTATTGCGAGGGTGAGTGTCGGGTTGGAATGCCGCGCGGGACTGGAAAGCGTGCTCGCGCAAGAGCTGGAAGAACAGCGCGACCTGAAAAATAAATTTCAAGTGGAGCGGATGTCCGCGGGCAAACTGCTGTTGCGCCCAAACGAGGCTTTTACGTTAAAGGAATTGTACGCCTTGCGCTGCTTTAGCGGCGTGACATTTACCCTCGGCGAATTGCCTCCCCTGCCCAAAGCCGGCGCTACTCCAGATGCAGAATCCCTCGCTGGCCTAATCTCTTCAAAGCTTTCGTTGAACGTATTGCAAAGTTTTACAATCGGCCCGATTCGTTACCGGGTAGAGTTTGCTTCCAGAAAAGCCACCCCGGCTGTGGTGCGCGAGTTGACGGAGCGCGTCTTTGCAAAAGCACCCGTGCTTTTGAATGATCCTCGTGCCGCGTTGTGGGAGGTCGTGATTCGCGAAACGGCGGCGGCGGTCACGGTGGAATTGCGTCCCCGGCTGCGTCCCGATCCGCGCTTTGATTACCGGCAGGGCGATGTTCCAGCCGCCTCGCATCCTCCCTTGGCAGCGGCTTTGGCGCGTATCGCTCAAGTTGGCAAGGGGGGCGGGGAGAGGATATGGGACCCGTTTTGTGGCTCGGGACTGGAGCTTGCTGAATGCGTTCTGTTGGGGGGCGTCGAGGCGGTGTTCGGCACGGATCTCAGCGACGAAGCGGTGAGAGTAGCCGAGGCGAATGTTGCGGCGGTATCCGGAGGCAGGCGGGGGGAAGTCCGAGCCGAGCGCGACTTTGTGGCGTGCGATTTTCGTTCCGCACTAAGGCGCGAGGAGCTGCAGGATCTAACGTTGATCATCACTAATCCGCCTTTGGGCAAGCGCGTGCCAGTGGCTGACTTGCGACACATGGTGCAGGGCTTGTTTGAGGCCGCCCAACGTCTTTTGCGCCCGGGCGGCAGGCTGGTATTTGTCAACCCGCTCGATCTACGGCCCTTTGGCGGGGGGCTGCGGCTGGAGTCGAGTCGAAGCGTGGATTTGGGCTTCTCTCATTTTCAATTGGAAAAGTATGTCAAGGAGGCTGGAGTGAGAGGTTCGCTTCCTCCCCGGGCGTCCAAAACTGCGGAGTTTCGGTCTGGCGCTCGGTTTCCAAATCGTTAAGCCTCCGATCTAATGAGCGTATTTCAACTTTCGGTGGACGATGCCCTTGCGACGATGGAACGTCTTCGCGCCCTCGAGCCCCAGCTTTTGCTGGCGGCAGACCTCGTACGCAAATGCCTGCTTTCCGGCGGTAAACTACTTGTGTGCGGAAATGGAGGCAGCGCAGCGGATGGGGCTGATTTCGCCACCGAATACACCTGCCGTTTCATCCGAGATCGCAAAGCGTATCCAGCCATCAACCTCTCCGCTTGCGGCAGTTTGCTCACCGCCGTGGGCAACGACTACGGTTACGAGCACACCTTCGCCCGGCAGGTGGAGGCGTTCGGCAAGCCGGGCGATGTTCTGGTCGCCATCACCACCAGTGGCAACTCGGAAAATGTGCGGCTCGCGCTTGGGGCCGCGCGCTTGGCAGGAGTGCACTCCCTGGCGTTGCTGGGGCGCGACGGCGGAAAATGCAAAGGACTTGCGGACATCGAGATAATCGTACCATCCACCGTCACGGCCAGAATCCAAGAAGGACACAAGTTCCTCCTGCACTCCCTGTGCGAACAGGTGGAAGGTGCACTTTAGCCTGAGCTCAAAGTCTAGTGGTTCCGCAGAGTTGCATTTGCAGTGGCGCTAACTTTGGGTATCGTCGAATGCTTATTTATGCGTCGCTTGATGTCCTCCCTCGCACTCCTGTTGCTTCTTTCTTCCACGGCTCCGATGCTTTGCTTTGGAGCTGATACCGAGCCCGCCGTTCCAGCAGAGGCTGGTGCCGCCGGGAAAAGCATCCCCGAACCCATTCTGGCGGAAGCTCCTGTAGCTGCGTCCGAAAAGCCTGCCCCCAGCGCTGCCGCCATCAGGCTGTCGTATTCCTCCTGCAACATTGAAGGAAACAGCATCGCACTGACTTTTGACGATGGCCCTCATGCGCAAAATACGCCGCGCCTGCTCGACATTCTCAAACATGCCGGGGTCAAGGCCACGTTCTTTGTCGTGGGCCAAAACGCCGTTCTTTATCCGGACATTCTCAAGCGCATCGTCGCCGAAGGTCACGAACTCGCCAATCACTCCTACTCCCACCCAGTGCTCGCCTCCTTAAGCGAGTCTGCTGTGCACGATCAACTCGACAGAACACACGACGCTGTTCTGAAGGCCACCGGCATTTCGATGAAGATCATGCGGCCGCCTTATGGGGCGCTCAGTGAGCCGCAACGGCGCATGGTGCATGCTCACTACGGCTACAGAACTATCCTCTGGGACGTGGATCCCGAAGACTGGAAGTACCGCGACGCAGCCCGCGTGGAGCGGGAGATCCTCGCACGTACGCGGGCGGGCTCAATTATTTTGTCGCATGATATCCACAAGACAACCGTGGATGCCATGACATCCACCATTGAAGTACTTGCAGTAAAAGGGTTTAAATTTGTAACCGTTTCCGAACTGCTTGCACAGGATAAACCCGCTCCCCCAAAGACGCCTACCCCAACTGCAAGCTCCACTCCAAAAGCAGCTCCCAAGCTCGCCCGCGAAGACGTTGAGAAATCCGCGAAGCCCGAAAAGCCCAAAAGCAGCTCACAGAAGGAAGCCGCCCCTCGCGAAACCCCTCGTGAAGCCGATTCCCGGGTCAAATCCACGTCCAGTTCCGATGAGAACGTAGCTGCAAAACAGAAGGCATTAACCCAAGAAGAGTTGCGCAAAAAATGGCTGGGCGGTAGCAAATAGCCCCCGCAGCGGATCTGCGCCAACTCCTCGGCGTGGATCGCGTCGCGGATGATCCCGAGACCCTTGGGGTGGATGCGACAGACCGCTGGTTTGCGAGCCAAACACCCGAGGTGGTGGTGCTTGGCTCGCTCCACGGAAGACGTGGTGCGCACGATGAAATACGCGTCGCAACACAGCGTAACTGTCACGCCTAGGGGAGCTGGAGTGGGTTAGGTGTGAGGCTGCGTGCCTTTGCGTGGCGACATAGTGCTTTCGGTCGCGAACCCCGGCAATGAGAGCAAAAGTGGAAGTTACCTTAGACGAGTTATTTGCGAAAGTTCTAGAGTGGGGCGGCGCGAGCACTGGCGAACACGGCGTGGGCATCGCCAAGCAACGCTGGTGGCCTCTGGCGGTTTCCGAAACAAGCCAGCTGTTGCACGAGGCCCTAAAACGCGCCTTGGATCCTGCGGGACTGCTCAACCCTGACAAGTTTGTGACAATATCCGCCACCCGTTGACGCACCCGTGCATTGTGCTAGCGTGTCTCTCCGTACCTCGGAGTTTTGCTTCTCAATCTCATGCTGGAACGGACCGTACTCGTTTTGAATCGTCTATGGCAGGCTGTAAATGTCTGCTCAGCCCGCCGCGCTTTCATGCTGCTCTGTTCGGGCCATGCTCAAGTCGTTCACGCGGAAGGAACCAGTTTCCTCACCCACGACTTCAACAGCTGGCGCGACTTTTCTGAACGCGAACCTTCCGAGGAAATGGTCGCCACAATTTCGCTCAAGATCCGTGTCCCGCGCGTGATCGTTCTTTTGATGTTTGATCGCGTGCCGCGCAAAGAGGTGAAATTCACCCGCCACAACATTTACGAGCGGGACAAAAACACCTGCCAGTACTGCGACAAGCTTTTCGACCGCAAGGATCTGAATCTGGACCACATCATCCCCAGGGATCGCGGAGGCGAGACCAGTTGGGAGAACATCGTCTGCTCGTGTATTAAGTGCAATTCGCGGAAGGCAAACCGCCTGCCCCACGAGGCTGGGATGCGTTTGCTACGCAAACCTGAACGGCCGCGTTGGCAGCCGTTTTTGCACATCACCTTTGATTCCAAACCGCACGAGAGCTGGCGACATTTCATCGACCTCGCCTACTGGCACGTCGAGTTGGGTTCGTAGCCGCAACGCCGCCGGAGATGAGTGCCCGCTTTTACTTTATTGGCCGCATTCAATCCAAGAGGGCTACTCAGAAGGGCCAGAAAGAGAAACGCTTTTTGCTGAAAGACCGCAGCTCGATCTCAAGCCGTTCACGGGGAACCACTTTGCTTCGCACCACCTTGATGCGTGTGATCGGTGAATCGTTGGTATCCGTGGCCACTTGGCCCAACTCCTGGAGCACTTCCATGCCCTGCAACACCTGTCCGAAGACGGTGTCGGTGCCGTCCAGTTCGGGTAACGGCTTGAGCGCAATGTAGAACTGACTGCCATTGGAACGGCGCTGGGGGTTAAGCTTGTCGGGAATACGCCCCATCGCGAGACTTCCTGCGAGGTGTTTGCGCCGAATTTCAGCGGCGAGCGTGTACCCGGGCCCGCCGGTACCGATGTCGACGGCTGCCTTGCCTTTGCTGAGCGGATCGCCCATCTGGATGAGGGCGTTATTGAGAATGCGATGCACGGTGGTGTCAGCGTAAAAGCTTGATGCAGACAGTTTTTTGAAGTTTGCAGCATGCTTCGGTGCGTCTTTTTCAAACAGCTCAAAAACGATGGGCTTAAGGACGTTGCCCTTGGTTTCAAGCTGGAGCAGGACAACGTCATCGGCCCGCAGGGACTGGGCAAAGAGACTGGCAACGAGGGCGGGGAGAAGAAGACGCAATTGCATGGGGTGGAATTCTAACGGGGTAAAGGGCTGGGAAATGAAGGGTTCGATTTGCCATGGGAGCTTGCCGCCCCCCGAAGCTTAGGGGAAGCAAAGTCTCACTCAGGCAACCGTTGCAACAAGATGCCACTGACCGTGGAAAACGAGCTATCGGCATGGCCTCGTTTAACATAGCCCAGCGCCAAAAAGCCGCCCTCCACCGCCACCACACTCGTGAGGGTGCCTTGCGCCGAGCCGTCGCCGCCGAGAGCACACAGCGGCGCGCCCTTCTCGGGCAAAACGCCTCCGTCACCCCGAAAACGACAAAGCGACCGGTTCACATGCCCTACGCTTTTAAGCCGGGAAATGACCTCCTGTCCAATGTAGCAGCCCTTGTGATAATCAATGTGGGTGCGTTCCAGGCCGGCTTCAGGAGGCAGTGTGTCCTCGCTTAATTCATTGCCCCACTGTGGAATGCCGTGTTCCAATCTAAGCCGCTCCCACGCTGCCACACTGCCGAGTTGGATTCCCAGAGCCGTGCGAACGGCGGCGAGTCGCTCCAAAGGCACGCGGACATCCCAACCATCTTCACCCAATCGCGCGGCCAAGGTCGCTGGAAATTCGCGCAGCACAGGATGTTCAGTCGGGTTCAGCCCGAAGCAGTGCAACAGCCCCTCGCCTCCCGTGCGGTCTTCCAGCGTGACCTCATCCGCCACGATGTAACGCTCCAGTCGCGCGGCGAGAGCCTCGTGCAATTCGGGGGCAGCGTCCACGGTGAGAATATCTTCGCCAAGGGAAACCCAGACGTCCGCCTGCAAACGGCCCTTGGCGGTGGTCACGCACGCAGGCAGGGCGCGGATGGGCGTGAGCTTTTTAAGATCCTGCGTCAACTGCCCGTTCAAATACCGCAACCGATCCAACCCGCTAAATACTAGCTGAGTGCGATCAGAAAAATCCCACACCAAGGCGGGAGCGCGTGGAGGGGAAGAAAGAGCAGCGGCGTTCATTGAAACAAGCTGCCGTAAAGGCGCTCTGCTTCGCAACTGTGGACGCAGGTCGGGGTGGAAAATGCGCCACCGCAACCCTGCGTGATCTTCGGTTCATGCGCAGAGTTTCTCACCCAAGTACGGCGGAGCGTTCGGCAAACGCGCGTTGAAAGGGGTTCTATTGGAGGCTCAAACAGCCATGTCCCTCGGATCCGCGTGGAGGACACGATTGACCCGTTGGTCGTGAGGCTCCGTTGGCAACGTTTCAAGCAGTTGAAAACCAAAGCACACCCCGATGCTCAGCGCATCCTCGCGAATTCCTGCAAGAGCGCGGTCGTAATAACCGCCGCCCCGCCCCAAGCGCTGACCGCCTCGCGTAAATGCGAGCCCTGGAACGAGAAGCAAATCCACATCAGGCAAGCTGACCACCCTTCCTGCGGTCGGCTCAAACAACGCACGGCGCCCCTCCACTGTGCGCTCTAAGAATTCCGAGCCCTCTGCCGCTGCACGCCATTCCATCCCGTCCGCGTGCACGCACGGAAAGACAAAGTGCTTCGTTTTATCGCCGAGCAACTCCAGTAAATCCGGCTCCTCCGCCAGCGGGTAAAACAGCGCGACACACCGCGCGGCCCGCCACTGCGGCAACGCTTGAATTTGTGCGCGCAACTCCAACGAACGTGCAGCCCTCTCCGGCAAGGCCGCTTGCAACATCAGGCGCATCTCTCGCCTCAGAAGTTTTTTCTCTGCAACCATCGCCGCCTAACGTTTGTGAAACCGCGCGGCAAACGCGCCGTCTACGCCTTCCAATTGCGGCTGCACACTGAGGCTGCGATCCAGTTCCAACTCTGGAAATTCGCGCAATGCGCTTTCCACCACCTGTGCATTCTCCTCGGGCTCAAGGGAACAGGTGCTGTAAACCAAAACCCCACCGGCTCTTAGCAAGGGCACGGCACGGCGCACCAACGCCAGTTGGTGAACTGGCATCCGGATGAAATCCTCCTCCGTAAGACGCCAGCGCACATCCACCCGGCGGCGGATGACGCCGGTATTACTGCAAGGAACGTCCAGTAAAATTCTGTCAAAAGAAGCTGTCTGCAGAGGACTTCCAGACGACGGTGGTATGAGAAAATCCAGCTGGTGGACCCGCACGTTTACAGCACCCAAACGATGAACGTTCTCTTTCAACCGGATCACGCGGGATTCGTACAAGTCGCAAGCGAGCACTTCGCCCGTACCGTTCATTTTCTGCGCGATGTAAGTCGTCTTCCCGCCCGGGGCAGCGCATGCATCCAGAATACGTTCGTCCGGTTGGGGATCCAGCAAATCAGGTGCGATCAGCGTGCTAGGATCCTGCACGTAACCCCAGCCGTCCCTGAGCCACTCCACCGGGATTCGTTTGAGTTTGAGTACGCCCTTTTCCGCGTTGAAAACCTCCGCATCGGGCTGCAGGGCGCACAATGCGTCCAAGGTTTGCTTGAGGGTGTTGACTCGGAAAAAGTTATGGGAGGGTGTGTTGTTAATACGACAGAGCTGTTCAGCCGCCTCCAGCCCGAACTGGCCGGTCCAGCGCTCGACCAAAAAGTCCGGGTGGGATTCCCGCACTGGAAGTTTTTGCTGTTGAAGCAATTTCTCAAGAGCCACTTTTTCTCTGACGGCCCGGCGAAGCACCGCGTTGACCACGCCGCGCGATTTCCCAGCCATCGCCACGGTCTCAAAGACGGCGGCGTGTTCGGGAACGCGCAGGTGAAAAATCTGGTACAACCCAGCGCGCAGGAGGTTGCGGGTTTGAACGTCGAGTTCAGCCTCGCGGAGTCGTGCGATGAGGAAATCCAGACGCCGTTGGTGGCGGAGCACTCCGTAGAACAGCTCCGTGAGTAGTCCACGGTCGGAGTTGGCAAGGGGATGTTTTTCGACGATGCCGTGGAGAATTTCGTCGGAAAAAATGCGCCCTTTTTCCCACTCCAAAAGGGCGCGCTGGCATAGGGATCTGGCGGTGATTTGCATTCTAAAAACTGGAGTCCGGGCCACCTTACATCAGGTTGGCGGCCACCTCAGCCATCTGGCTGCGCTCTCCCTTGAATAGGTTGACGTGCGCCATGAACTCTTGGCCTTGCAGGCGGTTGCGCGTGTACACCAGTCCGTTTGTGTGAGCATCCACGTACGGATTGTCGATCTGCCCGAGATCCCCAATGAGCACCATTTTGCTGCCCTTGCCCATGCGCGTGACCAGCGTTTTGGCCTCGTGCGGCGTGAGTTGTTGGGCCTCATCCACGATGAAGATGGAGCGTGGAATCGAACGGCCGCGGATGTGTGTGATAGCCTCGACCTCAATGATACCAGATTGCAGCAGAGGCTCGTATGGCTTCATCCCCTTGTCAGGCAGAGAACCGCTCCGAGCCGCAGCTGTCGCCGCCCCGGGAGACTTTCGGGCGCTGGCCTTTTTACCCTCGAAATGCTCCGGCTTGCGCGGCCGAGCCAATAAATACTCCAGCGCGTCGTATGAGGGCTGCAACCAAGGTTGCATCTTTTCTTCGATGCGGCCCGGCAAAAATCCGATGTCCTTGCCCGTGGGCATGATGACTCGGGTGATGAGCATTTTTTCGTATTCCCCCTGCTGCACCTGTTCCAAGGCGGCGCCGACGGTCAGCAAGGTCTTTCCCGTGCCTGCCTTGCCGTAGACGGTGAGGAGGCAGATTTTCGGATCATAGAGCGCGTCCATCAGGAAGCGCTGGCCGAGATTCAACGCCTGCAGACTTCGACCGCCGCGGATGGTCAGATGTTCGCGCGAAAGTGTCTGAAACTGTCCGTTGCGTATGTAACGGGCTGGGATGCCATTCCTTGGGGAGTCGGCACTGGCGAGGATGAGGTATTGGTTTTCGAGAAACTTGCGGCCCTCCAAGTCCAGCTGAATAAAGCCTTCGCTGGCAAATGCTTGGAGGCGTGACTTTGGAATCTCGAGCGTTTCGTACTCCTCCGCTCCGCTCTGGCGCTGGGTGCGCCGAATGTCTTGGTCGTCCTCAACACGGTCGGTGCGATAATCCTGCGCTTCGAGGCCTAGGGCGCGAGCCTTGAGCTGAAGGTTGAGATCTTTGGTGACCAGAATGGTGGGCGCGGGTGTGGTGTCCGCAAGATGAGCCGCGGTGGCTAGGATGCGGTTGTCCGTGCGGGTGAGATCTGGAAAAAGGGCTTGCACCGCGACGGAACGCGGCCCGATGGAAGCTTTTCCCCAAGAACCATTTCCATACTGCAACGCGGCGTTGACGCTGACTCTCAGGCTGCCTCCATTTTCCAGCTTTACGCCTTCCTGCATTTGCTCGGCGGAGGGAAAACACTCGTTCAGTTTTCGGTGAACCTCCCGAGCGTTGGCTCCGCGAGTGGTGTTCTCGGGCTTGAACTTGTCGAGCTCCTCCAACACCTCCACCGGTATCCAAACTACATGCTCTTGAAAGGAGAACATGGATTGCGGGTCGTGGAGCAAAACATTCGTATCTAAGACGAAGTGCTTCTGTGCGGACGTCGGAGTAGATTGCATGTGGGGTAGAGACCCTTAGCCTCTCCATGGAACAGGGTTTTCGCAACAGCTTTCCCCCAAAGAAGACGCATCGCTCCACTCGGGAAGGCCTGCCGACGCCGCGAAATTATTCTTACTGCACCACTTCCACGTGCATCCCCTCGGTGAGAGAATCCGGCGGGTTGAGCACCACCCGGGATTGCCCTGTGACGCCCTCGGAAATCTCGACGCTGGCTCCAAAATCGCGGCCCAGCGTGATCTTGGCAAACTTGACCACCCCGTCCCCACCAACCACGGCGAGTTGGGCGCCGTTGGAGCGGAAAATGAGGGCGTTGGCCGGGACGGTCAGGGGCGCGTCCATTTTTGCGGCTGGGAGAAGTACCTGCAAATAACTCCCCGCCAACAGCCTACCATCAGAGTTGTCGACCTCCAGTTCCGTCAGCAAAGTGCGTGACGCCGCATCGATGGCGCCCGCTGTTCGCGTAATCTTTGCTGGGAATGTGGCTCCCCGAAACTCGGCGACCACCAACTGGGCCTCCTGACCGACACGGATGCTTTGAGCATAACCTTGAGGCACACGAATAAACACATGCAGTTTGGAGGTGTTCGAGAGTCGGAAAAGCTCGGTGGCATTATTGGCTTCCACCAACTGCCCAAGCTCCACGCGCCGGGCGGTGACCGTTCCTGCAAACGGAGCGTTGAGGGTGGAAAATTTGAGCATTTGCTCGAGACGCTCCAGATCGGCGTGTGCGGCGGCGACAGAGGCGGTTTTAAGTTCGAAATCGGCCTGTTTTTCATCGCTAGCCTGGGGCGCGGTGGCCTGGACAGCTAACATTTCTTTCCAGCGGCTGGCCGTGGTTTGCGCCAGCTTCCGGCCGGCTTCGGCCACCGCCAACTGGGCCTGAGCTCTAGCGATATCCCGTTCCACTTCAGGGGTGTCCAATTCCAAAAGAACCTGCCCCACCGACACCTTGTCCCCTAAATCTGCGTGCCATTTTTTGACGTAACCTGTCGCCCGTGCCGTGATGGACGCCTCGGCAGACGGCTTGAGCTCGCCGGGCAATGCCAGCGGCGGCGGCGTTGGTGCGGGCACCGGCAGAGTGGTGCGAACCCGCACAATGGCCAGTTCGCGATTGTCGCCGACAGCCGATTGCTGTTTTTGCACCTTAGGCAGCCAGCCCCAGACAAAAGCGGCTCCTGCCGCCACAAGCACCACCAGCAGCACTCCGTAAAAGCCCACCCCGGAAGTAGGTGGAAGGGTAGAAGAAGGTGGTGGATTTTTCGGGGCGTTCACTGGATGCGCGGCTGGAAGCTAATGAAAAAAGCGGCGCCTCAGCCGGAGTAAAACCCCGGACTGTTCGCAAGCTTAGTTCAAACCCTCCCTAGTCGTTGACCCTAAGGGTTGCCGCTGTTTGGATCAAGGCACATGCTGCGCCTCGCTTTGAAAATGCTCTTCGGAGACCGCGCCAAGTACGGAATGCTCGTGTGCGGTCTGAGTTTTTGCGCCTTGCTGATGTCTCAACAGACATCGGTGTTCTGCGGGTTGCTGCTGTGGACTACGGCCACGGTGCGCAACATTCGCGTGCCGATCTGGGTGGCGGATTCCAAGGTGGAACAGGCCAACGAAGTGGTGCCGATGAGAGAGATCGAAGTGCAAAGAGTGCGCTCGGTGCCCGGGGTACAATGGGCGGTGCCCTTGTTTTGGGGCATCCAACAGGCGCGCCTGCCCGACGGCACTTTCCAGGCCATCCAGCTCACCGGACTGGATGGCGCCTCGCTTGTGGGCCGGCCCGCGATCATACGCTCGGGGCGCATCGAGGATTTGCGGCTACCCAACGCCGTTATCGTGGACCAGGTGGCCATTTCCAAATTTGCAAAGCGCGGCATCCGGCTCAAAATCGGGACCGTGTTTGAGATCAACGACAAAGAGGCGCGCGTTGTCGGGATTTGCGAAACACAACGCTCCTTTCTAGGGCAACCCTACGTTTTTACCACGTATTCCCGCGCTCTGGAATACGCGCCTCCACAGCGTAAACTGCTCTCTTTTATCTTGGTACAACCTAAGCCTGGCCAGGACGCCGGCACCCTCGTGCGCCGCATCTCAGAGTGCAGCGGCTTGCGCGCCTTTGAGTCGGATGCCTTTTCCTGGGGCACCCTCATGTGGTACGTGCGCAACACGGGTATCCCGATTTCCTTCGGGACGGTCGTTCTGCTGGGTCTGGTGGTGGGCATCGCCATCGCAGGGCAGACGTTTTACCTCTTCGTACATGAGAATATGCGGTTTCTTGCTGCGCTGAAAGCCATGGGGGCGACCTTCGGGGTGCTTGCGCAGATGGTTCTACTGCAGGCGTTTACCGTCGGATTTATCGGCTACGGAATCGGCGTGGGTATTGCCGCGATTTTCGGAAACCTCGTCCTGCAAAAGGGCGAGCCACCCTTTTACATGCCCTGGCAAATCTTGGTGTTCACCGGCGCGGTTATTTTGGTCATCTGCAGCCTTTCTGCAGCGGTAGGTCTGGTGAAAATAGCCCGCACCGAGGCCGCGATGGTTTTCAAATGAGCGCGTCGCTTTCCCCACAAATTGCAGTGCGCACCGTGGATCTGGGCAAGACCTTCGGCAAAGGCGAAGGGACGGTTCACGCGCTTAAGGGCGTGAATTTTGAAGCGCTGTGCGGCGAACTGCTCATGATCGTGGGCCCCTCGGGCTGCGGAAAAACCACTCTCCTAAGCGTCATCTGCGGCACGCTCGGGCACGACACCGGCTCGGTCACCGTCTTCGGCCAAGATCTCGCGCAGCTTTCCTCCGGCAAGCTGACGGCGTTTCGCGGCAAAAACGTCGGCTTCGTTTTCCAGCAGTTTAATCTCATCCCCACTTGGACGGCCTTGGAGAATGTCAGCGTCCCGCTCTTGCTCAACGGCAGCTCCCACTCCGATGCCCAAAGCGCGTCGGCCGAACTGTTGCGCGAAGTCGGTATCGGAGAAAAGTTGCACTCGCTTCCGACAGAACTCTCCGGGGGCCAGCAGCAGCGCGTAGCCATCGCCCGGGCGCTCGTCCACCGGCCACGGCTGCTCATTTGCGACGAGCCAACCGCTGCGCTGGACGCCGCCTCCGGGCGCAAAGTGTTGGAACTGATTAAGGCGCGTGTTTGCAGCCCAGAACGCTGCGTGATCGTCGTCACCCATGACAGTCGTATTTTCCCGTTTGCCGATCGCATTGCAGAAATGGAAGATGGCCAGATGAAGGCCGTTCACAGTGCAGGGGAATGGAAAGCTCTCTATGTTTAAGCGCGTCTCGGTGGTGATTTCTGTCATCGGTATTTTGTTGGCTATCAGTCTGGTCTTTCGGCAACGGCGACCGCTCCCGAGTGCGCCGCCGCTGAACGAGCCTGCTTCCGCCCCCTATGCGGTCTCCATCGGTGCGCGCGGGATTGTGGAAAGCGTGGAGGAAAACGTGCGGATCGCCCCGGCCATGGCGGGTTTGGTCGCTGCAGTGCGAGTGAAGGTGGGGGTGGCCGTACGAGCGGGGGATGTCCTTTTTGAACAAGACGCCCGCGATGCAGAGGCACAAGTTTTTGTGCAAGAAGCAAATGTCGCCGCTATTCAAAGCTCTATTGCCGAATCTGAGGTGGCTCTGGCAGACCGTCAAAGCCAGTGGAACCGCATGGAGCAACTTGGCAAAAACCGAGTGGTGAGCACCGACGAAAAAGAGCGCACGCTCTTTGCGCTGCGCGCGGCGGCGACTCGTCTGGAGTCTCGCAAAAGTGATTTAGCGGCGGCGGCGGCCCTGCGCAATCGCGCCGCGGTGCAGCGGGATTTGCTTTTAGTAAGGGCGCCCCGGGATGGCACGGTGCTGCAGATCAACATCCGAGCGGGCGAGTACACGGTGCCCACAGCGGTGGAATGTGCGGTTTTACTGGGGCGCGTGGATGAGTTTCAGTTGCGGGCGGACGTAGACGAGGACAATGCGCCCAGCGTCAAGGCGGGGTGCGCCGCGGTGGCGTTTATCAAGGGTTCCCGGCATGCCTCGATTCCCCTGCGTTTCATCCGGATTGAGCCGTACATCCTCCCCAAACGTTCCCTGAGCGGGGATAGCGCGGAGCGGGTGGATACTCGGGTCCTACAGGTAATTTTCCGGTTCCAACCCTCCGGCGTGCCTTTGTATGTAGGCCAGCAAATGGATGTTTTCCTTGATGCAAAATGAGCATTCAAAAGCTTTGTTAAATTAATATAAGCCGCTGCCCCACTTCTGAGAGATACAGAATTATATCTGTACATTTATGAGAGACAAAAGTGAGAAGCTAACGGCAGCAATGCAGTTAACAAGATCCGCTCATCATGTTAATGGAGAAGAGTTTAATTAAATCGTTTTAAAAAACAGCCAACGTCTGGCACATTAGCTGCTTGTTAGGAAGCTAACTTTTCTCCAAACTAAACACCATGAGCAATCGCGCGTCAAATTCCTGTTCTTTTAATTCTGACAGCTCCCCACTTCTCCACCCGGGCGCTGCAGGCTTTCTGTCCCGCCGCGATTTCTTGGTGCGCAACGGCGTGGGCTTCGGCGGGCTGAGTTTAGCCGCTCTTTTTGGCATCAATCCGTTTGACTTGAGCGCTGCGGCTCCCAGCGGGCCGCTAATGCCCAAAGCGCCCCATTTTCCAGCGAAGGCCAAGGCTGTGATCCAAATCTTCGCCTCCGGTGCGCCTTCCACGGTGGACACCTGGGATTACAAACCGGAGTTGGAAAAGAATAACGGGAAGAAAATCCCAGGCTACGAAGGCTTGGCGTTTGCCTCTCCCTTCAAGTTTACCAAGAGCGGAAAATCTGGAATCGATACGAGCGAGATTTTTCCTGAACTGGCCAAGCACGTGGACAGCATGACGGTGATCAAATCACTGTTTACCGAAATTCCCGACCATGTGATCGCCGGCCGTATGTTGAACACAGGCTCCGCGCAGTTGCCCAAGCCCAGTTTGGGTTCTTGGGTAACGTACGGCTTGGGCAGCGTGAACCAGAACATGCCCGGCTTTATCTCCTTGGGAGGAAGGCCGGACAACCGCCAGTGCGCATTCCTTCCGGGCGTCTATCAGGGCTGTAACGTAAATTATAATCCTACCGCGAGCCTCTCGACCATCTTGGCCAACATTAAGAGCGAGTTCAGCACGTTGGATCGGCAGCGCCGTCAGATTGATTTCGCCGCCCAGTCCAATAAAGAGCACGCCGCATTGCTTCAGAAAGACTCGCAACTCGAAGCCCGCATCGAGGCGTTTGAGATCGCCTTTAAAATGCAGACGGAAGCGACAGACGCCTTCGACATTACCAAAGAGCCTGAGGCGATGCGCGAAAGATACATGGGGCCGGCCACGACAATGGCAGCAGCAGCCGCCATGAGGTCTAACGGCGCGAAGATGTTGGTTGCGCGGCGTTTGATCGAGCGCGGCGTTCGATTTGTGCAAGTGGATACGGGCAACTGGGATCATCATGAGAATCTCGCCATCAAAGCCAAGGAAGCGGCCTTTGCTGTGGACGGCCCAGTAGCTGCGCTGTTGCAGGATCTCAAGGAACGCGGTCTTCTGGATTCCACGCTGGTTATTTGGGGTGGCGAATTCGGCCGCACCGTGACAACCAGCGGCGGGGCTGGAGTTCCCGGACGCGACCACAATGGCAACGCGATGGTATCCTGGATGGCCGGCGGCGGCGTGAAAGGCGGCCAGAGCTACGGGGCCACCGACGAGTTTGGGGGCAAGGCGGTGGAGAACCGGATGCACATCCATGATTTGCACGCCACCATCCTAGCGCTCATGGGTTTTGATCACACCAAGTTGACCTTTAACTACAACGGCCGGGATTTCCGTCTCACCGACAACTTCGGCAACGTGGCCAAAGAGATCATCGCCTAGTTCTTCTTTTTAATACTGCCCGCCGGCGGTTGTTTATCCCTAACCACCTTCAGTCCTTAATTATGCGACTTCCTTCGTCGTTATCTTCCACCACAGTTGCGGCGCTGGCCGCCCTGCCGCTGCTCTGTTTTTTGCCAAAGGCCGATTCGGCAGTCACCCCCGCCGCGGCCCCAGCGGTGACCCCGGAGCAGCGGGATTTCTTCGAAAACAAGATCCGCCCCATCTTCGCGGATCATTGCATGGAGTGTCACTCTGGCGAAAAGGGGAAGACCAAGGGCAGCTTCAGCTTGGATTCGCGCGAGGAGATTCTCAAAGGCGGAGAAACCGGCCCCAGCATCATCCCGGGTAATGCGAAGGGCAGTACGATGATCAAGGCGGTGACTTGGGAGGATGATCTCCAGATGCCGCCCAAAAAGAAGTTAAGCGCTGAACAAATCGAGAATTTGCAAAAGTGGGTGGCCATGGGCGCCCCGGATCCTCGCGACCCGTCCAAACTAGCCAAGGCTGACAAAAAGGCGCATTGGTCTTTCCAGCCTGTGGTCAAACCAACCCCGCCAACCGTCAAGAATGCGGCTTGGTGTGTGAACAAGGTCGACAATTTCATTCTCGCGAAGCTGGAAGAAAAGCAGATGATGCCCGCCCCTCAGGCGGAAAAGGAAACGCTTCTGCGCCGTGCCTACTATGACTTGATTGGTTTGCCCCCCACGCCAAAGGATATTGAAGACTTTATTCGCGAGGCAATGGTCAATCCGGATCAGGCGTATGCTAAAGTCATAGAACGTCTTCTCGCGGATCCCGCCTATGGAGAGCGCTGGGGCCGGCATTGGCTGGATACCGCCCGCTATTCGGATACCACGGGGGATACAAATCAAGAGCGGGTAAAAGACTACCGCTACCCCTTTGCTTGGACTTTTCGGGAATGGGTTATCAAGGCGTTCAATAGCGACCTTCCGTATGATCAATTCATCATGCAGCAGCTCGCTGCAGACAAGATCCCCAACAACCCGAAGGAAAATCTCGCGGCGCTTGGCCTGCTAACCGTTGGTCAACGTTTCGATACGAAAGATGACATTATCAATGACCGCATTGATGTCATCGGCCGTGGGTTCTTAGGCCTGACCCTCGCGTGCGCCAGATGCCACGACCATAAGTTTGACCCTATTACAGCCGCCGATTATTACGCACTTCGCGGGGTTTTTGCGAGCACGGTTGAGCCCAAGGAAGGGCCCTTGATTGCAGGCGACCCCCATTCGCAGACATTCATTAAATATCAAGAGGAGCTAGCGAAGCTGGAAGACAAGGCCTACGCGGCTTTCTATAAACTCCAGAGGGATTACAATGACCGATTACTGAAGCACGGAGAGACACTATTTGAAGCAGCTATCCTCACAAGAAAAGTCTCTACGCCCGAACAAATTACAAAAGGCAACGAGCTCATAAAGAAGGCCGGGCTCGATAAAGATAAAGATGCCATTTTTAACGGGTCGGTCATGGCGTCAGCAAAACTGAGGGCAAACGACGAAATTTACGGGCCGTTTTTCCGGTTGTTTAGTACCACTGACGACACCCGAGCGGCCGTCATCGAATCCATGCTCAATGGCAAGGACAAGGCTAAGTACAACTCCGAGGTGATTGCATTTTTGAAGGAACAGAAGGCCCCGCTCCCTTCGGATCTTCACGAGATAGCCGTCCTAGTGGGCAAATTCTTCCAGAAAATTGAGCCTCGAGTCGCTGGCCTCTATGCGACGTTCATGGACAAAACCAAGGACATTTCAAACTCCCCAGACTTGGCGGCGATGAGGGTGGCCGTGTTCCCCCTGCGGCTAGCTCCCGCCTCTGAATTGGACATTCCGAGGCTCATGGAAGAAGGCAACACCGGTGGGCTCAACGTCCGGCTGGCTGGGATATTGAAAGATACGGCGAATTTGGCCGGGATCAATAAGTTCAAAGTGACCTTCAAGGGCGGGCCGGTACGAGCGATGACGCTCGAAGATATAGCCAAGCCAGTGGACTCGCCAGTTTATGTCCGCGGGAACGCCCCTAAACCCGGCGAGAAAGTCCGCACGGTCCCCCGCCGTTTTGTGGAAGTGCTCAGCATGAATGGTGAGCCGGTGCCCTTTAAAGATGGGAGCGGCCGTCTGGAGCTCGCGCAGTCCATCGCGAGTAAGACCAATCCGTTGACGGCGCGAGTCATCGTCAACCGGGTGTGGATGCACCATTTTGGCGATGGTCTGGTGCGCACGCCGGATGATTTAGGGAATCAGGCGGGAAAACCAACACATCCTGAGCTGCTGGACTTTCTGGCCAACTGGTTCATGGAGGACTTTGGTGCTGCAAAGCCGGGCTGGTCTTTGAAGAGTCTGCACAAGGCCATCATGCTTTCGCGCGCCTATCAGCAGTCCAGCAATACCGCATTTAAGGCTGGTACTGGTGGTTATGAAAAAGTGGATCCTGCCAACAGCTTGCTCTGGCGGGCCAACGTGCGTCGGCTGGACTTCGAGGGCTTTCGCGACTCGCTCATCAGTATGGCGGGCATCATGGATCGCACCATCGGCGGCCAATCCTTTAACGTGACCGACGAGCCTTACAGCTTCCGGCGCTCTGTGTATGCCTACATCGACCGCGCGAGTATGCCCGACTTGCTCATGCAGTTCGACATGGCCAACCCCGATGCACCCAATAGTCGGCGCACCTCCACGATCGTTCCCCAACAGGCGCTCTTCTTGATGAACAGTTCCTTCGTGGCGGAAATTGTGCAAAACGTCGTGCACCGACCGGAAATTGTCCAAGCGGTACGCGAAGGCTCCGATCGCGGGATTAACGCGGTTTATAGGGTGGTTTTGCAGCGCCTCCCGACTCCTATTGAGCGTCAGAGAGCGATGGCCTTCCTGTTAAAAGAAAACAAGGAACAGGCCACCGTCAAAGTGGATGCGCAAAAAATCAATCAGGAAGCCGCAAAGCTGGCCGATAAGAAGGCCAAAGCCGCGCAAAACTCAAAATTGAATACCGCGGCCATCCAGAACGAAGGTGAAATGGTCCAACGCGTGGCGTTCTCCCCATGGGAAACGCTGGTGCAGGCGCTGCTCTTCTCGAACGAAGCCGCCTACGTAAACTGATAGCGGCACGGCAACCAGCCCGTTTTCCAAATGCTTCTTGGGAAACGGGCGGCTCCAATAACTCCGGGCCCTTACGCGAAAAAGACGCGCTCTGCTGTTTTACGCAGCATCCACTCTTTGTCCTCGGCGGTTAGGAAATCCAGCCGGTCACGAATCAGCGCGATGGAGTCGGCATAGGTGTGCCCCTGCTGCACTTGATACGGGCAATCGCTTGCCCACATCAAGCGGGAGGCCCCGTAGGCGCCTTTGAGCGTGCGAATCATCGGTCCGAGGTCGGTGTACGGCGCCTTCTTCGCCCCAAGCGCGTAAAAGGCGGATGTCTTCACGAAGGTATGTTGAAAGTCAGAAAGCTGGCGCAATTGCTCCAAGTCGCTTTTCTGAACCGTCCCGCTCATTCCAATCCGGGCGAAGTGATCGATGACCACGCGCGTCTTGGGATACGCCCGGCACATGGTGCGCACCGCAGGAAGGGCGTCTGGATCCGCCAACAGGCAAATGGAAAGGCCTGCATCCGCCGCCTGGCTCCACATCTTTTTCATCCCCACGGAGCCCTTCCACGCCTCGGCCTTCTGTCTGTCGGCGCGAACCCGAAAGCCCCGCACTCCTCGAGCGGCCAGAGCCTTCATCGCCTCACCCACATCCGCCTTGGTCTCATCCACTATCCCCACCCCGCTGAATACGCCGGGATGCCGGGACATCGAGTCGAGCATGTAGCTGTTGTCGAATTTATAAAAGCTCATCTGGATAAGCACGATCCGAGAGACGCCCTGCGCCTTGCATTGTGCGAAAAGCTCCCGTGGCATAAAGCTCCTGGGGATCATGTCCTTTTCACGAGTGAAGCCCTCAGCGAGTGGGTAACGCCCCGTATCAGGTGTCCAAACGTGGACATGCGCATCGATATAGCCCTGTTCCGTGCGCGGAACAGAAACACAACCTCCCATGGTGAGGGCGGAAAGCACTGAGGAATGAAGAAAAGCGCGGCGGTTCAAGAGGGGGAGCGTTTGCATACGAGGTTCTGGGTTCTGGGGGGGGCTGAGGGGGCTGAGGGGGCTGAGGGGGCTGAGGGGGCTGAGGGGGTTCTAGGGGGG
>CALQFT020000006.1 GCA_943329925.2 Opitutus sp. GAS368 | reverse complement strand
GTGGTGATTTCGGGATCCTCGGCGAACGCGTTATGGATCAGGCGCCGCTCGTAGGCATTCATGGGCTCCAGCTCCAAGGGAGTGCCTGTGCGGCGGACGGTATCGGCTAAATTTCGGATGCGCGCGACCAACTCGTGCTCCTGCATGGCCCGGTAATGTTCAACGTCCACTTGGATTTTTGGGGCGTCGTTTTCCTGAGCCTGCAGCATGCGGTTGAGCAGGATTTGAATTTCCTCCAGCACGTGTCCGTCCCGTCCGATGAGACGATCCTTCTCCGCGCTATACACTTGCAGTGTAATAGAGTTCTCCGTCCGGGTTTCTTCCACCTGACAAAAGAAACCCAGCAAGCTGAGCATCGTTTCCAAGGTTTCTCGAGGGTCCAAATTCATAAATGCAGACGCCTTTCCACGTCGACGTATGATTGCGCCGAAGTTAGCTCGCCTGCAAGCCTTCGCGCTGCTTGCGATTGGTGATCAGCAACTGGGCGATGGTGAATATGTTCTGCACGGTCCAATACAAGGCCAACCCGGAGGCTTGGTTGTAACAGAACATCACGAAAATTAACGGCATGAACATGAAAAGCCGCTGCTGCATGGGATCCCCAGTCTTGGGCGAGAGCTGCATTTGCAGGAACATGGTAACCGCCATGATCAAGGGCAGCACGTTGACCGGATAACCCGCGAAGATGGCCACCGTGTCGGGCTGGGAAAGATCGTGCACCCACAAAAACGGACTGTTACGCAGCTCCACCGCTTTGCCCAGCATGTTGTAGAAGCCGAAAAAGATCGGGATTTGAACAAACATAGGCAGGCAACCAGCCATGGGATTGACCCCGTGCTTTTTGTACAAGGCCATCAACTCCTGATTCATGCGCTGCGGATCGTCGCTGTACTTCTCCTTGAGTACGGTCATCTTGGGCTGCAACGCCTGCATTTTTTTCATCGATGCTGTGGACTTATTTTGCAACGGCCACAGAAGGGACTTAATCACCAGCGTGAGTACGATAATCGCCCCGGCGTACGAACCGAGAATTCCGTGCAACCACAACATCGAGGCCAACAGGATCTTACTCACAAATCCAAACATACCGAAGTCCAACAGCTGCTCTTGGCCGGCTCCCAACTCCTTAAGCATATCAAACTCCCGCGGACCGGCGTACACTGAAAACTTGCGTATCACTTCCTTACCCGGCTCCAGCACGCTGGCAGGAAAACGCAGCGCCCCGTCGATGGCAAACGGGACAACCCCAGCACCTACCCGACCGCTGGATTCCCAGTCGGCGACGGGAACCAGAAAGCGCCGGGCCAACGCTTCAGAGGCAACATCCCCCAGCGGCGTGAGTAACGTGCTGTAATACTGGCTGGTGACACCCACCCAATTAATCTGACCGGATTCGGAATACGTCGGGCGCGCACTCTTACCAATGCCGAGAAAGCCGCCACCTTCAAACCAGTTGATGTCCGTGTACTTAGTATCACCGGCATTGGAGCGGTTGAATCCGGTGTAAAGAGGCTGGTCATTGAGGTGCAACGGCGAGGCGGAGCCTGCGCGAATGGCGTAGGAGGGCACGGTGAGGGGCGCCGAACCGTTGTTCTTGAAGCGGACTTCCAGTTCAAGCTGGAAGCCTGCAGCGCCCTTCTGCTCGGCTTGCGGAAGGAGGAAGCGCTTTTCGATGGTGAACTGCCGGTTGTCCGTCCGGCGGAAGGTGATGCTTTTGCGATCCTGTGCGACTTCCGTCTCAAAAGGTTCCAGCACCGCCACCTCAAAGGTCTCAGTGAGAGCCCCGATAGGGATGCCGCCGAATTCGTTGAGCACAACGCACTTTTCCCCCTCGGCCCGATGATTGAGGAGCTCAGCGCGCTCCACTCCGCCGCCCAGATTGGAGAAAGTCCACTCGACTTCCTTGCTTTTGAATTTCTCCAACACCTTGGGAATTGCAGTTGCCGAAGGCGCAATCTGAACAACTGGTACGGAAGGCGTTATGACGGCAACTGGCGGAGTTGCCGGGAGGATGGGTGCAGCCTTCCCTTCGACGGGGGAAGTTGCGTTATTCGCGGCGGCCACCTGAGCCGCATGCTCCTGCACCACAAGTGCTTGCTCCATTTGTTTGGAGTAAAACACCTGCCATACCACCAAGACGACAATCGACAAGGCGATCCCAATTTTTCCAGTTCGATCCATAATAAAAATGTAGAATGTAAGTTAACGAGCCTTTGAGCCAACATTTCCCGAAGGAGTTCCCGCCCCTGGCACAGGATCCAGCCCCGAGCCGCCCCAGGGATGGCAACGCACCAAGCGCCGCGCCCCCAAGTAAAGGCCATGCCGTGCACCGTGTTGCTCCACAGCATCCAGACAGTATCGCGAGCAGCTGGGTTCAAAGCGACACCCGCTTCCAGGGCCGCCGATCCAATGTAAAAGCGGAGAAATCACCACCTGATAACTGCGGAGGGCCGCCTTAATCAACGTGCACAGAAACGTCCTCATGCCTGCAACACCCCCGCCCGTTTCGCCAGTTTGCGCCACTCCGCGTCTAATTCCGCAAAAGAGGCGCTCGCCGCCCTAAAACGCGCCACAGTCACGCACCAAAAAGTTCCGCGTACAAGAGGGTATTGCGCTTGCTGAATGTGCCGGATGCGGCGGCGAACTCGGTTGCGCACCACCGCGCCGCCGACCTTGCGAGAGGTCACCACGCCAAAGCGAGGTTCCATCGGCCCTGCGTACTCGGGATCTACCGGCCGCCAAACGCCCAACACCAGCCAGCGGCCACTAAAAGAAGCGCCCTGCTCACGCACCCTGCGAAAGTCGCCAGAACGCTTCAACCTCGCGGGTTTTTGGGGAGCGCATTCCATGGGCCGAGGCGGCAGAGGTAAACCAGCTAAATACTGTGGGAAGAACCCGTTGAGCTTGAACCTCTAAGACAGAGCAAAGAGAGAGGGGCGAAAATCGCCCGCTCACCCATCTAAACTCAATGGCACCCGGCGCTACGGCCTGCGACTTGGCAGGCGGCTCCGGGTTGCAGACTAGGCCACCTTGTGGGCCGCTGCGCGCACTACTTTCGTCGCAGCACGCAAAGTCGCCCTACGCTGCTTGCGCAACGCCAACGCCTTGGCCGCATTATTGTGCTGGTCCATCTGACGCTCAAAGTGAATTTCCACGCCCTTGGGGAGCAAGCGCTTGCGGCCCTGTTGGCGGCGGCGGGACAAAATCGCGCGGCCGTTCTTGGTTTTCATACGGGTACGAAAGCCAAATTGTTGTTTCCGGGTGCGCTTGGAGGGCTGGTAAGTGCGTTTCATAACTCAAACTCTTCAGGGTGGACGTAAAAAGGGGAGCGGGATCATAGAAGTGGTGGCATCTATGTCAATCCTCAGTACGCACTAACTCTACATTTTTACAGATTTACCACAATATCACCCCCAGCAAACAAACACCGCCTCACGTTTCTACTCCTCTTCAAGATTTGCAAGGCGTTGATCTTGATAAGGAAATGGCACTAACTACGCATTTTTTTACACAAACACCACTCCGCAGCTCTCCTAGTGTTTGTGTTTTCCAATGAAACAGTGGTGACTTGATTGTGTGGGTCTGCGAGAAATCCCAATTACCCAATTGTTTCGTCTGCCATGCCTTCCTCTTTTCCCGCCGACCTTCCCACTTGGGTTCCGGCGTGCGCAGGGTTTTACCTGCTGGGAAGTATCTGGTTGGGCTGGCGCCGCGGCTTGGTGCGAGAGGCCGCTTCCCTCATGGGAATTCTCCTTGGGATGTATCTCGGTTTTTGGGCCGGCCCTTTTCTAGCCCCCGCAGTGCCCGCGTTTGGATTTCCCGCGTTTCTCAAACCGGTGCTCGGCGGAGCTGTTCTGGGAATGCTGGCTTGGGGCGGCGTGATGATCTTCTCCTCCATCATCTTCCGCAAAACCGAAGAGCAGGATTTTGGGCTCATTCGCTTTTTCTATGGAATCTCGGGGGCGGCCTTGGGCCTACTTTCGGCGGTGGCAATGCTGTGCCTCGGAGCATGGGGAGTGCGCTGCTTCGGCAGTTTTGCAGAAGGGCTGCAACCCACTCCCGCTAAAGGACAACACGGCAAAACACCGCAACCTCAGGAGCGAGAGTCTGCCCCGCTGGTCTCTTTGAAAAAAGCGCTCGACCATTCCCCCGTCGGCGATTTGCTCAACAAACTCGACCCCCTGCCCAAAAACTTTTATCCCCGCCTTCAAAAAGTTGCGCAACTGCTCACTAACCCGAAGGCCAAAGAGCGCTTCATGGCGGATCCAATTCTCGCGCCGCTTTCCAAAAACTCCAAACTCCTCGCCCTGCAATCCGACCCAGCCCTCTTGGACTCACTCCAATCTGGAGATCTTTGGAATATTATCCGCAATCCCAAAGTGCTCGCCGCCGCCTCAGACGCCCAATTGCTCACCGCCCTGCGCGCCTCCGAACTAGACAAAGCCCTTGAGCGCGCCCTGACCTCCGGCGGCGCTCTCGTCAGTCCCCCAGACCCAGTCAAGGCAACCAAAACTGTCCCGATCCCCCTCCACGGCAAGCCTTAACCAGGCGATTGCGCCAGCTCTTCCAACAAGGCCCTGTTCAAAGCAATGCCGGCTTCAAAGTTGGCCACCGGAAAGTTTTCATCTGGGGCGTGTGCCCGACAGTCTGGAAGCGCGAGCCCCAGCAGCAACGTCTCCACTCCAAGCACGCGCTGGAATGTGTTTACTATCGGAATGCTGCCGCCCTCACGAATCAGCGAGATTTCCCGCCCCGGCATGACCTGGGAGAGCGCACGCTGAGCCGCTTTGCCGAAATCCGAATGGGGATCGGTTAAATACGCTTCACCACTATGACCGAGCTCCACCTCGAGTCGCACCCCATCCGGACAATTCGCCTCCAAATGCAGGCGAACATATTCCAAAACGGTTTCCGGTTGCTGGCCGGGCACCAGCCGGAAGGTCAGCTTCGCAAAGGCTTCTTTGGGAATAATCGTCTTAGTCCCCTCCCCTTGAAATCCGCCCCCAAAGCCGTTGATTTCTGCCGTCGGCCGCCCCCAGATCCGCTCTAGGGCCGAATACTCGACCTCGCCCCCCAGCGCCGCGACGCCAGTCACCGCCTCAATTTGCGCATCTCCAAAAGGAACTTTAGCCCAAGCGGCCCGTTCCCATGACTCCAGTGGGCGCACCCCCTCGTAAAAATTAGCGACCGCCACACGCCCCGCGTCGTCATGAAGGGTGGCCAGAAGCCGAGCCAAAACAGTGGCAGGATTGCGCACTGCCCCACCGTAAATTCCAGAGTGCAGATCCACCGTGGGCCCCTTCACCCTGACTTCCATCGCGGCAATGCCCCTCAACCCATAGGTGAGCGTGGGCATTCCAGGAGCGACCATCCCCGTATCCGAAATAGCGATCACATCGCACTTCAGCTCCGCCCTGTGCTCCAAAAGAAACGCCTCCAAATGCGGACTGCCAATTTCCTCCTCGCCTTCCACCAGAAAAATCAGGTTCACCGGCAAATCGCCCTTTTCTGACAAAACCGAAGAGACCCCCTCTATGTGGGAAAAAATCTGTCCCTTGTTGTCGGCGGCGCCGCGAGCATAGATGACCGAATTGCGGATAGTCGGCTCAAAGGGCGGCGTGTTCCATGCTGCCGCTGGATCCTCGGGCTGGACGTCGTAATGGCCGTAAATGAGGACCGTGGGACGTCCAGGACGATGTTCATTTTTGGCTAGGACAACCGGATGGCCCCCCGTCGGTCGGATCTGGGATTGAAGCCCCATGGACTGGAGGTGGCGGGACAACCACTCCGCGCAGGCACGCACAGCCTCGGTACGAGACGGGTCCGTGGAGACGCTGGGAAAGCGCAGGAATTCAAAAAGTCGATCGAGTGAAGAAGGCTGCATAGGAAACGGGCTGCTTATAGTAAAAAAGCTACGAGACGGACGGCCTTGCAAAAAGGGGCCTTTGCAAGCACGACGCAGAAAGATAATAACACCGCCAGAAAATGCCGCGCGCACCATCTGACAAATTTTTCAAAAAAGATGAAGTTAACTACTAACAAACTCACTTAGAAAAGATTTCTCACATATAACCACTAGTTACGCCAGCAACCACGCTTCTAAATAATCCGATATCTATGGACTCGAAAACATCTCCCCATTCGACGCCTTTTGCAAAGCCCTCCCGCCGCGAATTTCTGTACGCAGGACTCGCCGGTGGCCTTGGACTGACCATGGGCGACCTTCTTAAATTGCGCGCTGCTGAGGCCAAAGAGGACGCACCTCTCATCGCCAAGGCGGACTCGCTGATCCACATTTATCTCCCGGGTGGCTGCGCGGCGCAGGAAACGTGGGATCCCAAGCCGTTGGCGCCCATGGAGTACCGCGGCCCGCTTAGCACCGTTGACACATCCATTCCCGGCATCAAGTTTTCGCAGTACATGAAGAACACGGCGAAAATCGCCGACCGCCTCACCGTGGTGCGTTCCATGACCCACGGAGAAGCTGCCCACGAACGCGGCACCCACAACATGTTCACGGGGTACCGCCCCTCCCCCGCCTTACAATACCCTTCCATCGGGTCGGTTGTTTCGCATGAACTGGGCTCGCGCAATCAGTTGCCGCCCTATGTTTGCGTACCCAACGTCGCCAACGAATTCGCTGGCACAGGCTACCTTTCCACGGCCTTCGGCCCCTTCGCCCTCGGCAGTGAGCCTTCTGACGCCGCCTTCAAGGTGCGCGATCTTTCGCTCCCAACGACGGTTTCCCCAGAGCGCTTCGACCGTCGTCGTTCCATCTTGGACACGGTGGATTCCCATTTCCGCTATCTTGAACAATCCGACGCACTGCGTTCGATGGACTCCTTCTACGAAGCGGCCTACGCGATGATCAGTTCGCCCAAAGCCCGCGAAGCGTTCAATTTGGCAACTGAACCCGCCGCCCTCAAGGACTCCTACGGCCGGAACGTCGCAGGTCAGCGACTACTCATGGCACGCCGCCTGGTGGAAGCTGGAGTGCGCACAGTCTCGGTGACCTTCGGTGGCTGGGATCATCACACAAACATAGCGAGAGAAATAGAAAGAAACGCCACGCCGTTTGACCAAGCCTTCGCCGCTCTCATTACCGACTTGGATCAACGCGGCATGCTAGAGCGCACCCTCGTCATGGTCAGCTCCGAATTCGGACGCACGCCCAAGATCAACAAGGACGCCGGCCGCGATCACTGGCCGCGTGTATTCTCCGTGGCCTTCGCAGGCGGCGGCTTCAAGAGAGGCCTGATTTACGGCGCCTCCGACGCCACAGGCGCAGAACCAGAGTCCAACCCCTTGACTGTGGAAAACATGGCCGCAACGGTGTTCAACCAGCTCGGAATTCGCCCCAATTCCTACCTCTCCGCCCCCGGCGGACGGCCCGTGATGATCGTCAAAGACGGTCAAGTCATGAGCGACCTTATCGCCTAAACGCCAAGATCGCCCGAAAAAGACAGGACCTCACGAGAGGGTGAGGAGATTTAATAAGCGCTTGGCTTAAGCCATTTGTCACAACTTCTCCCAGCCCTCGCGTCTCCGTATATTCACTCCAAAACCCGCTCTGCGTTTGGTTTATTTGCTCAAGCAATAGCCAACGGAGTTCCCCCCTGAGGAACCCATAGGGATTCCCACAATAATCTGCGTCTTCAGATCACCTCTTAAACCGTACCTTATGCAGGACCGTTCTCCCACAGGCCCCACCCTCCGCTCCTTCCTCGCTCGGCCTTCTGTCTTGGCAGTAGCCATCACCACAGTGCTCGCCGCGGGTCTGCCGTGCATGAACGTACCCGCCCGTGCGGGAACGCCTCGCGTGCTCACCGCTTTTCCAGGCGTGGCACAACGCGGTACCGAGCAAGACGTTGTCTTCACTGGTTCGGGACTCTTGGACGCTCGCACGGTCCTGTTTGACACTCCCGGCTTTGAGGTAACCCCGGTTAAAAAGGAAACCAACCGCTTCACGGTCAAAATCCGGGTGCCAGCGGACGCCGAATTGGGAGAACACCATTGCCGAGTAGTGACGGGATCTGGCATAGCCGACTTGCGTGTATTTTTAGTCACACCATTCCCGGTAGTGCAGGAAAGTGATCCTAAGACCCCAGCGCGTGTGGCCGCATTGGAAGCAGCAAAGGAACTTAGAGCCGCAAAGATAGAGGCCGCCCGAGTTGCAAAACTGGCAGCAGAAGCAAAGGAAGCAGCAAAAACAGCGGCGGCCAAGCCAGCAGCTCCAGCAGCTCCAGCAGCTCCAGCAGCTCCAGCAGCTCCAGCGACTCCTGCTCCTGCCACGCCAACACCTGCCGTAGCGGCTGCGGCTGCCCCTGCGCCAGTCGCACCTGCAGCCAAGCCGGCGGCCCCCGTCGCCTTGACTGCTCCCAACGGGTCAATCCCCCAACTCATCGAGTTAAACACCACCGTCTACGGGCGCACCCAAGGGGAGGACACCGACATCTACGCCGTGGAACTTCAAAAAGGCCATCGCCTTAGCGTCGAGGTCGTCGGCCTTCAGCTCCAAACCCAGGCCCCCTACGATCCTGAAGTCATTCTGCGCAACCCTGCTGGAGCGGTGATTAAAACCGTCACGGGAACCACTTTTGGACGGGGTAATCCTGTTTTTTCTTTAGAAGCACCCGAAGCGGGCATGTTCACTATCACCATCCGGGACTCTACTCGCTCTGGGGCCGGTGACTGCCAATACGTCATGCACGTGGGAGACTTTGCCCGCCCAGTCGCCTCAATTCCCAGTGGAGGACCCGCAGGAAAAGCCACTGCATTCACTCTGTTAGGGGACTCTAAGGGGCCGATTAAAGTAACGGCGAACCCCGGCAACACACAGGATTCGATGGGTGGGATTTTCCCGCTGAACGAAGGCGTCGCTCCAACACCCACCCCCGTGTCAGTCAGGGTGAGCAACCTCCCCAATGTACTTGAAGGAGGCTCCCAGGCGGCCGGTCCAGCCCAAGCTGCGGGCCCGGCCACTCCTTTGCCTGCTGCATTCAACGGAGTGCTCTCCGCCAGCAAAGAGACCGATTACTTCCGGTTCTCCGCGAAAAAAGGTTCCATATACGAATTCAACGTCCGGGGCCGCGTCGTGCGCTCCCCAATTGACAGCGTCATCGATGTTTTCGACGCCAAGGGCAATCGTATCGGCGGCAATGACGACAACGCCTCCCCTGACAGCTTCCTGCGCTGGACGGCCCCCGCTGACGCTGAGTTTGTCTTGGGCATCCACGACCATTTGCAACGTGGTGGGCCGCTCTTCACGTACCGCGTCGAAATCACCCAAGCCACTCCTCGAGTTAAAATGTACCTGCCGGAAGTGGTCCAAAACAACAATCAGGACCGCCGCGCAATCGTCGTGCCTCGTGGAAACCGTTTCGCAACCTTGGTGCGGATCAAACGAGAAGACTTCGCTGGGGCCGTCAGTCTCGAACCCCTCAATCTGCCGCCCAATGTGCAAGCCAATTCCGGCCCTCTGGACAAAACGGTCGACTCCATCCCCATGGTGTTCCACGCGGAAGAAAACGCACCGCTGACCGAACGCTTCATTTCAATGACGGGCACCGCATTGGATCTTGGAGAAGCCACAGCACCAGCTTTCCAGGTTGAACACTTCGTCAACATTTGCGAAAACGGCAACCAAAAGCCGTACTACACAGTCAAGGAGACCACCTTCGCCCTGGCAGTCACCGATGCGATTCCAGCACAAATTGATGTCGTTGCGCCAACCGCGGCCGCGCTGCGAGGTGGCACGTTCCCGCTAAAAATCCGAATCACTCGGAAGCCCGAATTCAAGGGGCCGATGGAGCTCTTCCTCCTGTTTGCGCCCCCCGGAGTCGCCACGGGCGGGGCGGTCAGAATCCCGGCAGATGCCATAGAAGGCACCTTCAACCTAAGCGTGAATGCGGAGGCGCCCCTCAAAAAGTGGAAGCTTTGCGTCGCTGCGAATGCTGATTTCGGCAAAGGCATCACGTGGTTTAGCTCTGAACTATTCGACTTTGAAATAGCGGAAGCCCCCTTCACTGGCACCCTAGTGCGGTCCTCAATTCCTCAGGGTGGCACCAGTCAAATCAGGCTGAAGCTAGAGCAAAAAACAGATTTCGAAGGAAAAGCGAAAATTGAGCTCCTGGGCCTCCCCAACGGCGTTTCAGCCCAATCTCTGGAGATTGATTCCCAGTCCAAAGAGGCCCTCTTCACAATCACAGCGAAACCCGATGCCGCCCTCGGCATTCAAAAGCAAGTAACCGCGCAGTTCACGATTGTGAAAAACGGCCAACAGCTTACCGCCAATTGCGCTGCAGGTGGATTGATTCGCGTCGACCGTGCGGATCCGGACGCAAAAGCCGCCGCTGCTCCCAAACCACAGCCACCAGCAGCCCCAGTTGCTGCCGCTCCTGCGCCTGTCGCAACCGCTCCCGTAACCGCGACTCCCAAACCGCAGCCACCAGCGGCCCCAGTTGCTGCCACGCCCGCGCCTGTCGCAACCGCTCCCGTAGCCGCTGCTCCCAAACCACAAACACCAACTGCTCCAGCTGCAACGCCCGTTCCTGCTGCAGCGTCACCCAAGCCACCCGAGCCCGCTCCGGCGTTGGCCCCTAAACCGGCAGCCGCTGCCACTCCAGAACCAACCAAAGCCAAGCCAGCACCCGCAGCAGCCGCCACGGCACCACCCGCAGCTCCCTCTGTAACAGCCGCTTCGACTCAGCCCCAAGCTGCTTCAGCCCCAGTCGCAAAATGAATTCTCCCGCTACACTGCTCTTTAAAGCCGGCTTATTCCTAGCCCTTCCATTACTCACCCACGCCGCTCCGGTGCTGGATGTTTTTCCCCCAGACGCGCACCTCTACCACCGATTGGATCGCCAATCATTTGCCGTACGCGTCATTCAAGACAACGGAATCCATCTGGACGTCACCAACGAGGCAAAGCTAACCATTGAAGATACATCAAAGGCGTCCTTAGACAAAAACCTCCTCCTCCCCAAAGCCGCTGGATCCACTAAGCTCAAGGTTGAATGGAAAGGCCTCACCGCCTCCGTTCCCATTACCGTGGAAAAGCCCGATGCGGAGCCCTCTGTTTCCTTCCGACTCGACGTGATGCCCGTCTTCATGAAGGCGGAGTGCAACCGTTGCCACGGCGCCGCCCGAGGTCAAGACGGCTTCAAACTTTCCCTTTGGGGTTTTGATCCTGATACAGACTATTTCCGAATCACCCGCGAGCAGCCAGGTCGCCGCGTAAACCTTGCCGTTCCCGAGGAATCCCTTTTGCTAACCAAAGCAGACGGCGAAGCCTCCCATACCGGAGGCAAACGCTTCGAAAAAAACAGTCCAATGTATCAAACCATGCTGCGCTGGCTCAAAGCCGGGGCGCTGGAAGATCCCAAGGACTTGGTGCAGCTTAAAGGGGTGGATCTCATGCCCGGTTCCCTAGTGATGGAGGGGCCCGGCCAATCCTTCCGACTCAACGTCCGCGCGAAGTATTCCGACGGCACCACCCGAGACGTCACCACCACGGCTCTCTTCCTCTCAAACAACGAGGGCACCGCAAAGGTGGCTCCCGATGGCACCCTAACCACTGGCATCCGCGGAGAAGCCTTTGTGATGGCCCGCTTTGGCGCATTCACCGTTGGCACACAAGTCATCGTCTTGCCAAAAGACGTTAAGTACGAATGGCCTAACACCAAAGAGAACAACGAAATCGACAAACTGGTAAACGTAAAGCTCAAGAACTTGCGCATGACGCCAAGCCCAGCTTGCGACGACCTCACATTTCTACGCCGCGCCTTCATTGACATTACAGGCACCCTCCCCCCCTTGGATCGCGTCACCGCCTTCGGTAAAGATCCGGATCCCGAAAAACGCGTAAAGTTGATCGACGAACTTCTCAAGCGCCCAGAATTCATTGATTTGTGGACCTTGAAATGGGCGGATTTACTCCAAATACGAACCATCAACAATGTCGCTTATAACAAGAACATTCAGATGTATCACAACTGGGTGCGCGACGAAATGCAGGCTGGCGTCCCTCTGAACCAACTTGCCGCAAAACTATTGACGGCCTCTGGTTCCAACTTGGAAAACCCAGCGGCCACCTTCTACTCCTTGGAAGTAGATCCCATCCGCGTCACCGAAGACGCCGCACAGGCGATGCTCGGCATTCGCATTCAATGCGCGCAGTGCCACAACCATCCGTTTGACCGCTGGTCGATGAGTGACTACCGCGGTTTGATGGCGTTTTTCACGCAAGTAGGCAGAAAGCCCGGCGAGGATCCCCGCGAGAAAATCATATTCAACTCCGGCGGCGGCGAGGCACTTCATCCCGTAGGCAACAAGCCAGTGCCCCCAAAATTCCCCGGTGGGGAAGAGCCTGACGTCAAAGGTAAGGACCGCCGCGAAGTCCTCGCCCAGTGGTTGGCAGATCCCCAAAATCCTTGGTTCGCAAAACACATGGCCAACCTAGTGTGGGCTCAGTTGACCGGCGTCGGAATCGTCAATCCCGTCGATGATATTCGCATTTCCAACCCGCCGTCCAACCCGCAGCTCTTGGAGTATCTCGCCAAACGCATGGTTGAAGTCAATTTCGACATCCGCAAGCTCGCCAGGGAAATCTGCCTCTCAGAAACCTACCAGCGCGCTACCCGGGCCAACGAGACCAACGAACTTGATTCCCGCAATTACGCCAAAGGCACCATCCGCCGGATGCGCGCCGAAGTCTTGCTGGACGCCATCGCTGACGCTTCGGGCAACTCCGCCAAGCACACATCGCTGCCACAAGGAATGCGGGCGGTTGAAGTCGCCGACGCGAATAAGACCAATTACTTCCTCACAACCTTCGGCCGCTCCACTCGCACCAATGTTTGCGCTCGAGACGAATGTAATCCGACCCTTTCTCAGGCCCTCCATTTGCTCACCGGCACTACTGTAGAATCCAATATTACAGGTGGAAACTTGGTGACCAAAGAGCTCTCCGCAGGCAAGACCCCCGCGGAAATTATGACCGAACTGTACCTGCGTGTCATCGGTCGCCCCCCCACTGAGGAGGAATCCGCCTCACTCCAAGCCCTTTTTAGTGATAAGGAGCAAACCAAGGCTACACTGGAAGACATCCAGTGGGCGCTCCTGAACTCCAAAGAGTTCATTTTTAATCACTAGTCGCACAATCTACACATGCGCACCCCACTTTTACTTCTTGGCAGTGCCGCCTTCGTGCTTCATGCGGCTGCCGCCATCCCGGAAAAAGTCACCTACGAGGACCACGTACTGCCCATCCTGCAGAATGCGTGCAACAACTGCCACAATCCTGACAAAAAGAAGGCGGGACTCGACCTCACCACCTATGGCGGAGCGCTCTTGGGCTCCGATGGCGGGAAGGTTGTTCTGCCGGGAGACGCAGCAGCAAGCCTCCTTTTGAAGTGCGTCAAGGGCACTGAAGAGCCCTTCATGCCCCCAAAGGGCGACAGACTCAACGCCAACGATATTGCCATTCTTGAACGCTGGATCGCGACGCGCGCTCTGGAATCCCTTAACAGCAAGGGTGCACCCGTGGCCAATAATGTCGCGGCCGCTGCCGTCAGTCTGGCCCGCCCCTCAGGCCCGCCGCCAATGCCTGGAAATCTCCCAACGGGCCCAGTGATTGACACAACCCGCTCCAACGCATTGATCGCACTCGCGGCCAGTCCGTGGGCGCCGCTAATGGCCGTAGGCGGCCAGAAGCAGGTACTACTCTATCACGCAGACACCCTTGAACTCCTCGGCGTGCTTCCATTTCCGGAAGGACTTCCCACCATTCTGCGCTTTTCGCGAAACGGAGAACTCCTACTCGCAGGCGGAGGCGTAGGCGCCAAATCCGGCAAGGTCGTGCTCTGGAAAATCACCACAGGCGAGCGCATTGCAACCCTGGGTAACGAGGTGGATCAAGTCTTTGCTGCTGACCTCAGTCCAGATCAAACCACAGTGGTATTAGGCGGCCCAAATCGTCTGCTTAAATTTTTCAGCACAACCGACGGCAAGCTGATTCGTACCATCAAAAAACACACAGACTGGGTCACTGCGCTGGCCTATTCTGCAGACGGTGCCTACGTCGCCAGCGCAGACCGAGCCGGCGGAATCACTGTGTGGGAAAGCGCCTCAGGTTCGGAAGCCCTAACCCTGCCGGGGCACAAAACTGCGGTCAACGCGCTGGCCTTTCTTCCCGGACTGCTGGTCTCGGCAGGCCAAGACGGAACGGTGGTCCTCTGGGATATTGCGGAGGGTAAAGAACGCAAAAAATGGACCGCCCACGCCGGCGGCTGTGAATTCGTTGATTTTACCGCTGACGGCCGCATCGTGACTTGCGGACGGGATAAGGTGGCCAAGGTCTGGGACCAATCAGGCAAAGCACTGCTGACCACCCAGCCACTCACCGAAATCGCTCTGCGCGCAGTCCTTTCTGGGGACACCGTCATGGCCGGGGACTGGAACGGGAAAGTGCAGGCGTTTTTGCTAGCCGATGGAGGTAAACCCTTTGGCGAAGTCAAAGCAGCTCCAGCAGCTCCAGCAGCCAAGTAGTACGAGTAAAGAAGGGGGCATGAAGGGGCCTGCCCCCGTCTCAAACGCCGGTTAAAAGCACCTCCGTCAACTCAGGCGGGCTGCCAAAGCGAATAGGCAATCCAGTCGTCCCAAGACCTCTACTGGTGTGTAGGAACATTTTTCCAACCTGATACGATCCAAACGGATACTTTCTCGCACCAAGCGGCAGCGAAGCCCACTCCATCCCGGGCAACCGCACCTGTCCACCATGACTGTGCCCCGAAAGTTGCAGAGCCACGCGCCCGTCCTGGGACACCACGTCAGCCACATCCGGCTCATGGGCCAAAAGCACGCTGGGCAACCCCAAGCGGCAGCCCGTCAACGCCCCGGATAAGTCAAATTGCCCAGACAACGAATCCGTCCCCGCAAAGTGCACTTCCGCCCCCCCAACCGGCAGCACCACTCCACGATTGCGCAGGACGGTAATCCCCTCACGCTTAAGCGAGGCCTCGACGTACCCCGCCCCTTTGCGGTGATCGTGATTTCCAAGAACCGCCAGCACTTCTACTTGCGCCTGCAACGTGCCAAGCAAAGGAGCAAGATCATCCATCGCAGAGAGGGTCGCATCCACAAAATCCCCCAAAAGCACCACCACGTCTGGCTTTAAGGCGTTTGCAGCAGCCACCGCCTTCTTTAAAAATGTTAATTGCGTAAACGGCTGAAGATGAAAATCCGTGAGCGCCACAATACGCAACCCCTCCAACGCCGATGGGAGCCCTGCCACTGGCACCACAATCCGCTCATGCTGAAGCTGTTGGGTCTCCACAAATGCGGAATACCCACCTTCTCCCAACAACGCCACTAAGGAAGTCCCTAAAAATGTACGTCGCGAAATCATAACATTAAAAAAAGCACGCGAACAAAAGCGCCACCGACATCAACGCAATTGATAGCGCAAACACATGCTCCGGAAGAACTTTTCGAATGCATGAGGAAGCTTGTCAACGAGTATTTTTTTTGAATTAACGGACAGCCATCACAGATTACGACATTAGTGAGCCGAGGAGCCATAGGGAGTTGTCGAGATTGTGAAACATTTCACAAATTCGGCTTGCTGGCTCATTCCCTCCCTCCCTAAGTTCTCCCAGTCTGATTTACACCGGATTTTCCTTCTTCTATGGCCGTTACCACCCAGCAGTTTGAGCAGCCTGATACTCTAGCAAAAACACAGGCTGGCCTTCAACATATCGCAACTGGCAGCCCCGTTGCAGGTGTAGCGACCGATCTTCTAGGCGAGAAGCTCATCCTCAACATGGGGCCGTCCCACCCTGCCACCCACGGCGTCCTACGCTTGGTGCTGGAGATGGATGGCGAAACCATCACCAAGGCTACTCCAGATCTCGGTTATCTCCACCGCGGAGATGAAAAAATCGCCGAGAACATGACTTACAACCAATTCGTCCCTTACACGGACCGATTGGACTATCTCGCGCCTTTGGCCAACAACGTGGCCTACGCCATGGCGGTGGAAAAGCTCATGGGGTGGGAACTCCCTCCCCGCGGCCAAGCTATCCGCGTAATCTGCTGTGAATTGGCGCGCATCTCCTCCCATTTGCTCGGTCTAGGCGCCTTCGCCATGGACACCGGAGCGATGACGGTTTTCCTCTACACCTTCACCGAGCGCGAAAAGATTTATAATCTGTGTGAAGTCATTTCCGGGGCGCGCTTTACCACCAGCTACACCCGCATTGGCGGAATGACGCGCGACCTTAACGATGCGTTCTTCCCCATGGTCCACAAGTTCTTGGAGGAGTTCCCGCCCTCGCTGAACGAAGTCGATGCGCTGCTCTCGAGAAATCGAATTTTCGTTGATCGCACCAAGGACGTCGGGGTTATCACCAAGGAAGACGCCATTTCCTACGGCTTGAGCGGGCCCAATTTGCGCGGCTCCGGCGTGGATCATGATTTGCGCAAGCGCCACCCCTATCTTGGATACGAAAAGTACGACTTCGACGTTCCCATTGGTTCCGCTGGCGATTGCTATGATCGCTACCTTTGCCGGGTAGAGGAAATGCGTCAGTCAGTGAAAATTCTTCACCAAGTGCTGGACACCCTGCCCCGCGGCCCCATCACGGTTTCGGATCCCAAAAACTTACCCCCCTCCAAGACTGCGGTGATGACTAAAATGGAGGAGCTGATCCATCATTTTATTCTTCACACCGAGGGATTGGATGCCCCCGTGGGCGAAGTGTATTTCAGCGCCGAAAATCCAAAAGGTGAATTGGGCTTTTACATCCAATCAAAGGGCGGAGGCGTACCGCACCGCTTGAAAATCCGTGCCCCCTCGTTTGTCAACCTGAGCATTCTTCCCAAAATTTTACCGGGTCATTTGATGAGCGATGTGGTCGCTATTCTTGGATCCTTGGATTTTGTAATGGGTGAAAGCGACCGGTAAGGGAACATTCACGGTTAAGAGCATTGCCAAAATTCATGAGCTGGAAAAATACGTTTTTGCTAATTATCACTTCATCATTTGGAGCGATAGGCTGCAAACCGGAGATTTCCGAATCAAATATCAGCGCAGTGAATCAGCGCTTTGATAAACTAGGTACAGCAAAGAAATATTTATCCCCAAAAGAAGTCGAATCCATTCTCGGACAGCCTGATCGCATTGAAAACGCCACATTAGAACTTGAGACGCAGAAAAAACAGGTGCCCGTAACCCGTTACTACTACGACCAAGACGGCCAGACGACCGAGCTCCATTTTTTTGATAACAAGTTGATCAATCGAGTCCCCGCCTTCTCCAAAACGCCAGAACCGGAACCGCAAAAGCCATGACCATCCCAGCGGCACTTTTAGCCCAAATTGAAGAGGCGATCTCCCATTATCCCGTCTCCAAACGGAGCGCCTCACTGCCCCTGCTCCATCTCTGGCAGGAGCATTTCGGCTTCATTTCCGATGCGGCCGTCTCTTGGATCGCGGCGAAGCTCGAGCTTCAGCCCATTAACGTCCTTGAACTGGTCACCTTCTACCCCATGTTCCGCAGGCAACCTGCCGGCAAGACTCATATTCGAGTCTGCCGCACGCTTTCCTGCTCCATGGCCGGAAGTTATCAGTTGCGCGATGCCCTAGCCGCCTCGGCTAACATCGATATCAAAACGTGGAATGAGCACATGCAAGGCCATGCCCACGGGGACAACAGCCACGACCATTCTCCCAAAAAACTCACCGGCCACGCCGTCCACAACCCCGGTCACGGCAACCCCATTGCGGTTAGTCCCGATGGCAAGTTTTCCATCGAATTCGTGGAGTGCCTCGCTTCCTGCGGCTCAGCCCCAGTTGTAATGGTGAACGACCTGTTTCAGGAGAACATCAAGATCGCGGACGCGGCAGCTCTCTGGAACACTAAAACTTCCCAAGCCACGCGGGCTTTAACCACCGCTCCACACCCCCGCGAGCACCGGCTCATTTTCAAGAATATCGACAAGCCCGGTCGCGCCAACGATCTCAAAACCTATCTCGCAGAAGGCGGCTACGAAGCGTTAAAAAAAGCCCTGGCCTCCAAGCCTGAAGACCTTCTCGAAGAAGTCAAAAAAAGCGGCCTGCGCGGACGCGGCGGCGCCGGCTTTCCCTGCGGGACCAAGTGGAGTTTCATTAAACGCGGAGGCCCCAAACCCACTTATCTCATTTGTAACGCCGACGAATCCGAACCAGGAACATTCAAGGATCGTTACATCATCCACCAAGATCCTCATCAATTGATCGAGGGGATGATTATCTCCTGTTTTACCGTCGGAGCGAATCTCGCTTATTTATACATCCGCGGCGAATTTCCGGAAGGGGCGGAAATTTTAGAAAAAGCGTTAGCAGATGCGCGCGCCAAGGGCCTCATCGGTAAAAATATTTTAGGATCTGGTTTTGATTTAGAATTGTACGTACATCGCGGTGCCGGAGCGTACATTTGCGGCGAAGAAACCGGCCTTATCGAATCCTTGGAAGGCAAACGGCCTTATCCCCGCATTAAACCGCCTTATTTTCCTGCGGTATTGGGCCTTTATCAATGCCCTACCATTGTGAATAACGTCGAAACGCTTTGCCACGTTAAGCATATCGTGGAAATGGGTGGTGAAGCTTACGCAAAAATTGGGCGTCCCAACAATACCGGCACTCGCATCCTGTGCGTATCCGGTGACGTTCAAAAGCCGGGTTATTACGAAGTTGCCGTCGGCTCGATCACCCTCGGGGAATTAATCAACGACGTCTGCGGCGGCATGAAGCCGGGACGTTCCCTCAAGGGGGTTATCCCAGGCGGGAGTTCAGCAAAGGTTCTGCGCGCCGGAGAGAAGTTTAAAATCAAGGACCAGGAAGTCGCTTTGGAGGATCTCCCGATGGATTTTGATTCCTTGGCGGCCGCCGGCTCCATGGCTGGTTCCGGCGGAGTCATCGTGATGGATGACACCCGCAACATGGTGGAGATTCTCAACAACATCAACGAGTTCTATGCCCACGAATCCTGTGGACAATGCACCCCCTGCCGCGAAGGCGCCCAGTGGATGAAGAAGATCACCGACCGCATTGTGGCTGGCGGCGGGGTGGAGACGGATCCCGCAACACTCAAAAACGTTGCGGACAACATCGCGGGCAAGACGATTTGCGCCTTCGGAGAAGCGTGTTCCTGGCCCACTCAAAGCTTTCTGGCGAAGTTCAAAGAGGAGTTCAGCGCGAAGTCCCTCAAACCGATTCCGCCGCCCATGCCCCCCGAATACACACGCGACGAGTTGGTCGCACATGACGTGATCCCGGCGGTGCGTGCGCCCCGAGGCAACGGCCACGAAATCATGGCACCGGCCGCCACACGTTAATCATTTATCATTTTAGTAATTTTTTAGATGAGCACCGAAGTCCCACTGCTAAATGTCCAAGTTGATGGTGTATGGATGCAGTTTCCCAAAGGAACCAAGCTCATCGATGCTTGCAATAAGGCCGGTAAGTTTATCCCGCATTATTGCTATCATCCAAAGCTTTCCATTCCCGGCAATTGCCGGATGTGTTTAATCGAAATGGGCATGCCCAAAATGGGCCCGGATCGCAAACCGATCATGGGAACAGATGGTCACGCCGAAATCGGCTGGATTCCCAGAGCCCAGATCTCCTGTGCACAAGACATCGTCGAAGGAATGGGCGTCCGCACTGATTCGCCGATGGTTCAGGAATGCCGCAAGGGCGTCATGGAGTTCCTCCTCATCAATCACCCCTTGGATTGCCCCATATGCGACCAAGCCGGAGAATGCCGCCTTCAGGAGTTCTCCGTCGAGTATGGCAATGCAGAGTCTCGCTTTCTGGAACGGAAAGTCAAAAAACCAAAGAACGTCGAACTTGGGCCGCGCGTCACTTTGGACGCCGAACGCTGTGTGCTGTGCTCACGGTGCATCCGCTTCATGAAGGAAGTCGCCCATGACGACGTCCTCGGCTTCGTTGATCGCGGCGGTTTCTCCACCATTGCCTGCCATCCGGACAAAACGCTGGAAAGCAATTACTCGCTCAACACCGTCGACATCTGCCCCGTGGGCGCGCTGACTTCCACCGACTTCCGCTTCAAGATGCGCGTCTGGTTCCTCAAAGAAACCATGACCATCGACGTCAGCGACGGTCTGGGTTGCAATATTTTGATCGGTAGCCGTGAAGAGAAAATCTTCCGGATTACACCACGCGAAAACAATGATGTGAATCAGTGCTGGATGCCGGATTCGCACCGCCTTGCCTACAAGGCGATCCACAGCGAAGATCGCCTCACCCAGCCCTCCGTGGACGGAAAGCCCGTGGAATGGTCCGAGGCAACGGCGGTTGCCCTCAGCAGCCTCAAGGCCGCGGGCAAGCTCGCCATGGTCGCTTCCGCACGCCTCACCAACGAAGAGCTTTATCTCGCGCACCACCTCGCAAAGGCGCTGAATATCACAGTTCACGATGTAGTTCCCCGCAAGGGCAAGCCAGACGGAATCCTCATTCCAGAAGACCGCAATCCGAATACCGCGGGAGCAAAACTGCTCGGCCTCACAGGCGAGACTCCGGGAACAACCCTTCCTGAACTCCTCGAAGCGGTACGAAATGGCAGCATTCAAGGAGTCATCAGCCTTGGCGAAGATCTCACCGAGTGCGGGTTTTCACCGGAAGACTTTTCAAAACTGAAAGTTTTGGTGACCACCTCAATGCATTCAAGTGCGACAACGAAGGCGGCGCACGTTGTCCTTCCAGGTGCGGCATGGGCAGAAAAACGGGGCTCCATGATCAACATCCACGGCCGGCTCCAGCGGTTGAACAAAGCAGTCGAACCCGCCGGACACGCCAAGGACGACTGGGAAATTTTGGCCGCACTACTCACAGGCGCTGGGTCCACCCTGTCGCTGCACTCTATTGAGGACGTTTTCCGGGCCCTTTCCCAAGACGTTGCGCAATTCAACGGCTTGAACCTCGGGAAAATTGGCGACCTCGGGATTCAATTACTCCCAAAAGGTGAGACAGCCGCTCCAACCGCCTGATTTTTAAACCATGGATTTCCTCAATGACATTCCCTGGCTGTTGATGCTCAGTTCAGTCGCCAAAACGCTGTTCCTGATCTTCCTCGTTGTGCTGCCGCTTGTCTCGTACACAGTGTACGCGGAGCGAAGGGTCAGCGCCCTCATTCAAGACCGTCTGGGCCCCAACCGGACCGGCTTTCCAACTTCGCTGTTGGGCTTCAAGAGTGACCTTCAGCTCTACTTGGGCGGACTCGGTCAGCCCATCGCCGACGCCGTGAAGTTCCTACTCAAAGAGGAGTTCACTCCGGGCCACGTCAATAAATTCTACTTCTGGATGGCTCCAGTGCTGGCAATGGTTCCAGCCCTTTCAACGTTAGCTGTTTTGCCATTTGGCAATTACATGTTCGGCCAAAAAATGGTTGTGGCTGATGTGAACGTCGGAATCCTTTACGTCTTCGCCATCGCTTCAGTCGGCGTTTATGGAATCGTTCTAGCGGGATGGTCTTCGAATTCAAAGTATCCGTTCCTCGGAGGGATCCGCTCCACCTCCCAAATGATCAGTTATGAACTCTCCTTGGGATTGAGCGCAGTTCCGGTTTTGATGATTATTGGCGATCTGAACCTTTCGGAAGCAATCCGTTATCAAGTCGAGAACGGCTGGCTCCTGCTTCCCTTTACGGATGGAAAATTAACCCTCCGCGAAGTTCTTTTGTGGTTCCCTGTATTCGTTTCCTTCGTTGTATTTACCATCTCGATGTTTGCGGAAACAAACCGCCTGCCGTTCGACTTGCCCGAATCCGAAACGGAACTGGTCGCGGGGTACCACACCGAGTATTCCTCGATGAAATTCGCGCTCTTCTTCCTAGGCGAATACGCGGCCATGATCGCGGGTTCCTCGCTCATCGTCGTGCTCTTTCTGGGCGGATGGCATCTTCCATTTTTGCCGGTAAACACAGCGGAAACGTCTCTCACTCTAGCGGGCGGCCTGCTGGGGCTGATTCATATAACCGTCTTTTTTGCCAAGGTGGTTGTACTTCTCCTTTGCTTCATCTGGGTGCGCTGGACTTTGCCGCGTTTTCGTTTCGACCAATTGATGAAATTGGGCTGGCTCTATCTATTTGAAATCGCGTTAGTCAACATTTTCATCACCGCTGCGGTGATTGCATTCGTAAAATAGTCAAAGCAGCTTAAAACACTTACGACCATGGCATATACCGTACGTCGGCCAAACCTTACTTTCTGGGAGAAACTGTATCTCCCAAACATCGTGGCTGGTCTCGCTATCACCTTTAAGCATCTCCGTAAGATGCTCGCTGGCGAAACCAAAATCGTCATGCAGTATCCCGAGGAAAAGTGGGATGCGCACCTGCCTGAATACTACCGTGGAGCCCCCACCTTGGTGATGGACGAGCATGGCCGTGAAAAGTGCGTCTCCTGCCAGTTATGTGAATTTATCTGCCCCCCGCGCGCCATAAGGATCACGCCGGGATCAGTTCCAGATAGCAGCCAATTTGCCAAAGCGGAAAAGGCCCCGGAAGCCTTCGACATCGACATGGCACGCTGCATCTACTGCGGCCTTTGTGAAGAGGTCTGCCCCGAACAAGCCATTTTCTTGCGCAAGGATTACGCGGTTACAGGTGAAAGTCGCGCCGACATGGTGCATCACAAGAAGAAATTGTACGAGCTAGGCGGAACCATGCCAGATCTCGTGCACAAGTGGAATCCAGAGAAATAAACAGAGCCCTTTCGCATGTCTCCCATTCTCTTTTGGTTATTCACAGCCCTGATGTTGGCGTTCGGAACTTCGGTGGTCCTCAACCGGGATCCCGTGGCCAGCGCGTTGAGTTTGGTGGCATCTTTTCTTTGTTTGTCTGCCTTGTTTGTTGGCCTGGACGCCTTCTTTATCGGAGTCATTCAGATTCTCGTCTACGCCGGAGCGGTGATGGTGCTGTTTCTCTTCATCATCATGCTACTGGACCTTAAAGCTGAGCAGCGCCGCCAGTTCAACAGACTGTCTCTCGCTGGAGGCGGCGCCGTGGCAGTGGGATTCATGTTTGAACTCCTCCATGTTTTGAACTCGTTTTCCATAGGGAAGAATCCCTTTCCTCCCCTAGGAGTCGCTCGACTCGATGACGTCCGCCAAGTCGGCATTACCCTGTTCACTCAGTTTAATTTACCCTTCCAGACAGTCGGCGTCCTCGTTCTGGTGGCCTCCGTTGGGGTCATCGTCCTCTCCCGTCGTGAACTCAAGTAACCTGCGCCCACTGTGAATCCTCTGACGCTCAATCATTATCTGCTCGCAAGCGGGCTGCTGTTTTCCATTGGCTTTGCTGGGGTCTTGTTGCGGCGCAACATTATCACGATTTTCATGTGCCTTGAGCTGATGCTCAACGCCGCCAATTTGTCCCTCGTCGCCTTCTCCCGCTACCACGTCGGCGCGGACGGTCTACCCAATTACAACGCCCAAGTGCTGGTGTTTTTCATCATCGCTGTTGCTGCGGCGGAGGTCGCCGTGGGGCTGGCCATCATCGTGGCGCTTTACCGAGCGAGGCAAACCACCCACGTTGAAGACCTCGTGTCTCTGAAGTTCTAACCAGTCGCTTGCCCATGGAATCCACCTTACCCTGGCTCATCCTGCTCAGCCCGCTGGCTAGTGCCTCGCTGATTTTGCTGTTTGCCCACCGCTCAAAAGCCTTGAGCGTACTGCTCTCTCTGAGCGCCGTATTCGTTGCCCTCGGAGCCTCACTTCTTCTGGTAAAAAACGCCACGGATGTGCTCACCGCCATTCCGTGGATTGATCTGGGGCCGGCCCTTAAACTGGGTATTGGCTTGAAAGTAGACGCCCTCACTCGGGTAATGCTTTTGGTTGTTACCGGGGTGGGAACATTGGTCCATGTCTACTCGACGGTTTACATGGCCGAAGATGAAGGCAAATCCCGCTTTTTCGGAGCGCTTTCCTTATTCATGTTTTCCATGCTCGGGATCGTTCTCGCCGACAACCTAGCAATGATGTTCATTTTTTGGGAATTGGTTGGTGTGAGCAGTTTCCTGCTCATCGGCCACTGGTTTACCAAAGAATCTGCCGCCAAAGCTGCAAACAAAGCGTTTTTGACAAACCGCATCGGCGACTTCGGCTTCATGTCCGGCATTCTGCTGGTTTGGTCCACCGTCGGCACCGTGGAATTTGCAGGCATCCAGGAAAACCTCGCCAAGCTCACAGCGAATCCCACTTTCCTTACGCTTGCGGGGCTTTGCCTATTCTGCGGAGCGGTGGGCAAGTCGGCTCAAATGCCCCTCCACGTCTGGTTACCGGACGCCATGGAAGGCCCCACGCCAGTTTCAGCATTAATCCATGCGGCAACAATGGTCGCTGCAGGCGTCTACATGCTTGCCCGGATTTTCTTCATTTTGGAACCCTCCGCCACAGCGTTAGGGGTGATCGCAACAGTTGGGGCAATCACCGCCCTGATGGCCGCCCTCATGGCGACACAACAGAACGACATTAAGCGTATCCTCGCTTACTCGACGCTTTCCCAACTTGGCTTAATGGTCGCAGGCATCGGCGTCGGCGCTTGGGGTGCCTCGATGTTCCACCTCTTTACGCACGCCTTCTTCAAGGCCCTTCTCTTCCTTGGTTCCGGCGCGGTCATTCACGCACTGCACCACGAACAGGACATCTGGAAAATGGGCGGCCTGCGCAAGACCATGCCCAAGACGTTCCTCACCTTCGCCATTGGGACGCTCGCACTGACTGGGATGCCTTTCCTCGCTGGCTTTTTCTCCAAAGAAGCCATTCTGCTGGCCGCCTGGCACAAGAGCATGCCCGTCTTCGCCGCCGGTCTGCTCACCTCCCTGCTGACTGCCTTCTATATGACCCGCCTTGTGGTGGTCGCCTTCTTTGGACACCCTAGGACCGACGCCGCCAGCCATGGCCACGATTGCCCCGCGGGAATGACCGTTCCTCTCCTGATTCTCGCAGTGCTTTCCGCGATTGCAGGGTACGCTGGGTTCGCCGAGGCAATTTTTGGAAAGGAACTGTTCCACCACGTCCATGCAGCGGCAGCCGTCACCTTGGTTCCCGCGCTCGCGGTGGGCGCCTTTGTGCTAGGAACGGTGGGCGCGTGGATGCTCTACCATCCAGCAATTAAGGATCCGGCGATTTTCAAGGATGCATACCGGATTAAAGATCCAGTACGAATCCCGCTTTTTGCCAATAAATTCTACATTGACGAGATCTACAGTGCGCTTGTCGCCGGGACTCAAGATATGCTGGCTGGGTTCCTCGGCTGGTTTGACCATTTCATTCTCGACGGGGTCATCGTGCGCGGCATCTGCGCGATCACCTGGGGCGCGGGCTACACCCTGCGTCTCCTACAATTCGGCAACTTGCAGGGCTACGCCTTCTTCTTTGGCGCTGGCGTCGTCGTCCTGCTTTACATTCTCACCAAATAACGAGGGATCGCGACCGTGCTTACCACCCTGCTTCTCATTCCCATCGTCACCGCAGCGGCCCTATTTTTGGGGTTCGGCAACCGCACTTGGGCGAAAGGTTCAGCCCTTTTGCAGCTGGCTCTCACGCTTGCCCTGTGGTTCCGCTATAACCAAGCCAAAGCCGGCTATCAATTCGTTTTCGAAACCAATCCCCTATTCCCGGGCGTGGATCTCCGGTACTCTGTTGGCGTAGACGGATTGAGCCTTGTGATGTTGCTGCTTACAGCGCTAGTCACGGTCACTGCAGTCTGGTTCCTGCCCAACTTGGAAAAGCGGGCCAACCTGTTCGACGGCTCAGTGCTGCTCATTAGCGCGGGCGCCACCGGGGCCTTCCTGGCCAAGGATCTCTTTTTCTTCTACGCATTCCATGAATTAGCGCTAGTGCCAACCTTTCTGCTCATCGGGCTCTGGGGCACCGGCGAGCGGCAGGCGGCAGCTTGGAAGATCACCATTTACCTCGGCGTTGGGAGCATTGTGCTCCTTGCAGGATTGGTGGATTTGCTCATGGCGCTTCCGGTCTCCAGTCGGACATTTGACCTTCAAGCGCTGCAGCAACTCGGTGCAGCCCACATGATCCCGGCCGCGGCTCAAATTCGTCCTTGGTTTTTGCTCACCATCGGTTTCGGGATCCTGATTTCCCTGTTTCCGTTCCACTCTTGGGCTGCCCCGGCCTATGCATCAGCCCCGACTCCAGTGGCGATGTTACACTCTGGGGTGCTTAAAAAGTTTGGTCTCTACGGAATGGTCCGTTTGGTTTTGCCGTTTCTGCCGGATGCCTTTCACCAACCGGTTTGGGGTAGCTACACGGCTCAAGACCTTCTGTTGGTTGCGCTTTTAGGCAACATTCTGTACGTGGGCCTTGTGACGATCTCCCAACGCAAGCTGGACTTTATGATCGGCTACTCCAGCGTAATGCACATGGGGTACATATTCCTCGGCCTCGCTTCCCTAAACCTGGCTGGCCTCTCTGGCGCGTGCCTGCTCATGTTTGCCCACGGCCTTTCGGTAGCCGCCCTCTTTGCAGTGAGCGGCACGATTCGTGACCATGAAGGATCGTTGAGATTCGACAGGCTCGGCGGCGCCTCCAAAAGTGTTCCCTTTTTGGGAATTTGTTTCGCAATGGCGGCCTTTGCATCCATCGGTCTGCCTGGTTTCGCCAATTTCGCCAGCGAAACCATGGTCTTTTTCGGAGGATTCAGTCCCGGCGCCACCTCCTTTCAAAAGACAGCAACCATCCTCGCGTTGTGGGGCGTGGTAATTTCTGCAGTCTATATGTTACGGGCCTACAAGGCCGTTTTCCTCGGCCAACCCACCGCGACTTCCGCCAAGTGGACCGACCTCGCTGGAAGCGCACGCTTCGCACTCGCCCTATTGCCCCTCACCCTGCTGCTAGGGGGAGTTTTTCCTCGCTACTTCCTCGGCTACCTCAAACCCACTCTGGAGGCGGCTCTCCGCTAAGTGCCCATGTTTCCGCCCATCTCACTCGAAATACTGGTTCTGGCCCTCGGCTTCATTCTGTTGCTGGCGGAGTCCTTCTCTAACAGCACAAACAAGCGTGGTCTGGCGCACATCGCTATTTTCTGCCTCGGCTGGATCTTTGCGATTAGTTTCTTCACCGCATCAGCCCCAGCAACGCTGGCGCCTGGGAGTTACTGGAACTTTTACTCAGGAGACGGCGTCTCCTTAGTTTTCAAGCGGATTGCGCTACTGACGACTATTGCGGTTCTCGTGCTGGCTCTGGATTACGAGTCGACCTTGGCAAAACTCCTCCCCTCCGCCCACAAAGGTGCGGGAACCGGCGAATTCTACATTCTACCGCTTTTTACGTGCACAGGGCTCATGTTAATGGCGTCTGCCGTAGATTTAGTGATGGCCTTCGCCGCCTTGGAGCTAGTCACCATCTCCTTCTACGTACTGGTTGCCTACGCTCGCCGTAGCCACGCCTCCCTCGAAGCCGGTGTGAAATACCTCATTCTGGGAGCGCTTTCCACGGGTTTTATCGTGTACGGTATCACTTGGATTTTCGGCCTGACGGGCGAAACTCATTTCACCAAGGTAGCCGAAAAACTCGCCCACTTACGAGGGGACGACACCGCGATTCTCTTTGCTTTCCTGCTGGTTCTCGTAGGCCTCGGTTTCAAGGTAGCCGCTGTTCCCTTCCAAAGCTGGGTCCCAGATGTGTATGAAGGTGCCCCGACGCCTGTGACTGCGTTTCTTTCTGTGGGATCCAAGGCGGCAAGCTTCCTGCTGTTTCTCCGCGTACTGGAACCCTTCCTCGGTGTGGAATCCATTTTGCCCAAAGTCCTGCAGGTGCTAGCCATTGTCGCGGGGGCGACGCTGATTTTTGGCAACCTCGCAGCCCTGCCCCAAAACAGCCTCAAGCGGCTTCTGGCCTACTCGAGCATCGGCCACGCCGGTTACCTGCTCACAGCCATTGCCTGCATTGGCGCGGGAGGCAGTTTGCTCCTCGGAGTCGGCACGACTGTCGGCTACTATTTGTTCGCCTACATGCTCATGACGCTTTTGGCGTTTGCTGTGCTCACCTTGGTTTCGGTGAATTCCAAGGGCGAAGAAATCCAGCACTTCAATGGACTTTCGAAGCGCTCCCCGTTTCTCGCTTTCGCCATGGTGGTGGCGATGTCCTCCTTGGCAGGCGTCCCCTTGACGGCGGGGTTCTACGGCAAATTTCTCGTCTTCGCACAGATCATTCAAGCCCATCAATGGGGGCTGCTCGCCCTAGGGGTGATCACCGTGGGAGCGGGCTTCTATTACTACTTCCGCGTGGTGGCCGCCATGTACTGGCATGATCCGCTGGAGACCACCCCCATCACGGTGGCTCCGCTGAGTAAAATCACCATCAGCCTGCTCATCGCCTCTATTTTCTACTTCGGTATCAACCCTAACCCTGTCCTCTCAGCCCTGCGCACCAGTGCGCCGAGCGTCGCAGCGGCCGCTCACTGAAAGTTAGGGACGGTTGCGGATACGCCAAGTCTGGCGGATCTTAACGATCGTCTCTTTTAAATCCATGGCTGAAAGCGTACCTCCGCAAGCTGTCTTTAGCGCTTCCGAACTCCAAATTGCCTTCGGGGCAAAACCCCTTCTCCAAGGCGGCACCATCGCCATCCTCGAAGGCGAACGCGTCGGTCTGGTAGGCCGCAATGGTTGCGGCAAATCGACCTTTCTCAAAATCGCAGCCGGGGTCATCACGCCCGACTCAGGAACCGTCACCACACGCCGCAGTCTGCTGACGGGATATCTGCCTCAGGACTTCGAGTTGGAGGAAGAGCTCACCGTCCATGAAGCCGTGCTTCGAGGAGCCGCCGCCGTACAAGCGCTCATCGAAGAATACGAGAATGCTTCGGCGGATTCCCCAAACGCCTCTCAACTGCTCGAGCGCATCGAACACCTCGACGGCTGGACGCTGGACTCCCGTGCCAAGTCGCTCCTCACCAATCTTAACGCACCGGCTGCCCATCGCATCGTCGGAAACCTCAGCGGTGGCGAGAAACGCCGAATAGCCCTCTGTCGCAGCCTCATCGCCCGACCGGAGCTGCTCATCCTCGACGAGCCCACCAACCACCTCGACACCGACTCCATTCAGTGGCTGGAAGACTTCCTCGCCCGGTATGCGGGCACTTGCCTCTTCGTCACCCACGATCGCTACTTTCTGGATCGTGTATGCAATCGGATCGTCGAAATCCACCAAGGCGGCTTTGTCTCCTTCCCAGGCAATTACACCGATTACCTCATCGCCCAGGCCGAACGCGAGGCCGTCTCGGAGCAAACCGAAAAGAAGCGTCAGAAGTTTTTGCGTAGCGAATTGGAATGGGTCCGGCGCGCTCCCGGGGCGCGACGCACGAAATCTCAGGACCGCGTAGATCGCTATTTCGAAGCCGCCTCTCAAGGCCCGCCGGAAAAAGCGGGCGATGCGGACATCATCTTGCCCACCCCAAAGGAACTGGGCAACCGGGTCATTTCCCTCAAAAACGTCGGCGCCGACGTCGACGGACGCGAGCTCTTCTCAGGGCTAACCCTCGAGATACCCGCTGGAGCCCGTATCGGCATTGTGGGACGCAACGGCTCGGGTAAAACCACGCTACTGCGCATCCTCACTGGGGAGTTGGAACCCACCCGAGGCACGGTGGAACGCGGGGCGCGCACTGAAATCAATCTTATTGACCAGCATCGGCTCCAAATTGACGACACCAAAACCGTATGGGACGAGGTGGGCGAAGGCCGCGAAACGGTGCGCTTGGGCACGGAAGATGTAAGTTTAAGGGGTTACTTGAGACGCTTTTTGTTCAATGAAGACCAGATGGGCCAACTCACAGCCCAGCTTAGCGGAGGAGAGCGCAGCCGGGTGTTACTCGCAAAAATTCTCAAACGCGGCGGCAACGTCCTTCTCTTGGACGAACCGACAAACGACTTGGATTTGGCCACCCTGCGCGTATTGGAAGAAGCGCTGGTGCGGTTTAAGGGGACAGTGATAGTGGTCAGCCACGACCGCTATTTCATGAACCGCGTGTGCACACACACCTTGGCGTTCGAGGGCGACCAGTTGCGCTTCGATGTCGGCAATTACGAGGAATTCATCCAGCGCAGAGCAGAACGCATGGCCAAACCAGCCCTGCCCCCTGTGCGCAAGGCGACCGCCGTGACCGCCGTGCCCCCCCTCGCAACAGCCCCTGCGGCAGCCCGTCCGGCTGCTCGCTCCCAAAAAATGTCGTGGAAGGAAGAGCGCGATCTGGAGACCATCGAGGCCCGCATTCTGGAAGCCGAAACGGCGTTAGCCTTGGCGGAAGTGCAGTCCAATTCGCCGGACTTTTACAAACAATCCCCCGCCGAAATGGCCACCAGCCATGAATCGCTCATTTCCCAGCGACAGGCCGTCGTGGCACTCTACGCACGCTGGGACGATCTGGAGCAAAAGCGAGCCGCGCTTAAGGAGTAATACCAAATCTTGAAGAAAACTGGTCCTTCTCTCCCGGGATCGCGGAGCCCCAGCTCTGCTTAGACGCTCCAAAAACTCAGACACTCATTGCGGAGCTGGGGCTCCGCGGCCCCAGGTGCTGAGGTCTTTTAATCATCCATAAAGCTAAAAGAGATGGTATAAAATCGAGCGGAGTTGCGTTTGGAAAACCAGCGGTGGCCGGCAGGTTACGGGATTTGACGTAGCACTCGCACTTTGTGCGCTTCGCTGTCACCGATAAACACCGAGCCGTCCGCATCCACGAATATGCCGTGGAGCCTGGCCATCGGGCAGGCGAGAGGGTTGCCATCGGGGCCGTCTCCTTTTTCTCCGGTGCCGGCCATCAGTTCGAGGTTGCCTGTGGATTTTTGGATCATCCGCACAGAATGGCTCTCCGTGTCGGCGAGCCAGGCGTTGCCGGCCTTATCGATGGATATACCCTTTGGGCCCTTCAGTGTCGCGGTTCGCGCTGGAGCGCCGTTGCCAGTGAAGCCGCTTGCACCAGTTCCTGCGACGTGAGAAATGCGGTTGGTCGTCAGATCAAATTTGAACACTTGATTGCCTTCGCGAGTGGCGAGCCAAAGGTTGCCCTCAGCGTCAAAATCGATGGAACGAGGCCCCTTGAGTGTAGTGCCCGCGATGGGGGAGCCCTCGGGTGTGGGCCCCGGGGTTCCGGTGCCTGCAAAAGTGGAGATCACCGCGGTCTTCATGTCCACCTTCCGGATGGTGTGGTTGCCGATGTCGCAAATGTACAGGCTTCCGTCGGGGCCGAACTGGATGCTGTGTGGTTGTTTGAGCTGGGCTGCGGAGGCGGGGCCGCCATCGCCGGAGTAACCCGCGCTTCCACCGCCGGCGAAGGTGGTGATTACCTTGGTTTTGATGTCAATTTTGCGAACGGCGTTGTTGCCCATGTCGACGACGTAAATGTTGCCGTTGCGGTCAAACCGGATTTCATGAGGCAGGTTGAAGGTGGCCTCCAAGGCGGGACCACCGTCTCCCGAATAGCCTTTTTTACCCGAGCCAGCCACTGTGGAAATGGTTCCATCGGGAGCGACTCTGCGGATGCGTTGACCGGTATATTCGCAGAACCAGATTGCCCCGTCGGGGCCTCTGACGACGCCAAAGGGATTGTCGACTTGGGCTTGGGTGGCGGGACCGCCGTCCCCGCTAAAGCCCTGCTTGCCATTACCGGCAAATGTTTCAATCCGCCAACCGGCGGCGCAAAGCGTCTGGGTTTGGGAAACAAGCGAAAGGAGCAGGAAGGCGAAAGCGGCAGGGATGGGGAGGAGTTTCATGCGAGGCAGAGGATGGCAAGGAGGATGTTTGAGGGGAAAGAATTTCCAGAAAAAATCAGGCAGCGGTGCTGTCGCGGCAATTTGTGGGTGTGCCGTTCTGCTCGAAAGCGGAGCAAAATGCAGTGGAGCAGAGCGGCCTAAAAATGGCGCAAAGTGTTTGAAATAAGCGTTTAAACTTTTTGAACTACGGAACTCGTGGAGATTTAATCGTTTAATTATTGCGGCCATTTGTCCACTGTATACAGTCGGCGAATCCTCCTTCCGCTTCTCTCCTGTGAATCCCGCCAAACTTCATCTCTCGCCTCTCGCCCGCCAAAGCCTCTCTGAAGACGCCACTTCCAGAATTCGTCGCGCCATCATCTCCGGTGAACTCGCCCCGGGCTCGCCCCTGCCCGAGACCGGGCTTGCCGAGCAACTCGCCGTAAGCCGCGTACCCATCCGCGAGGCTCTAATGGAAATGGAGCAGGAAGGGCTTGTGGAATTTGATCGCCGGGGAAGAAGCCGGGTCCGGACTTTTTCGGAGGAAGACTTTGAGGAACTCTTTTCCATGCGCTGCACGCTCGAAGTGATGGCGGCGCGTCTGGTGGCCAAGCGGATAACCAGTGCCGATGTGGAAATATTGGAGACTATGATCGAGGGACAGCAGGCAACGGAGAACCTCACCGAACTGAGCCTGTTGGACGTCGCCTTTCACGGACACATCATCCAAGTGGCCTGCCATCGCGCTCTGGCGGTTTGTTGGAAAACAATCCGTTCCCAAATCGAATTCTGGCTGGCACGAGCCCATCGCGCGCAGGCCGCCAGACACCTCTCCTCCGTCGAATTGACCGTCCCCGGCCATCGGCGCCTGCTCGCTGACCTTTGTAGCGGAAGCGAATTAAAGGCAGAGAACGCCATGCGCCTGGAAATGGCCACCTGGCGCGAGTGGTTGCCCGCCTAAAACCGGATTCCCCCGATGGACCGCCCCCTCGCTCGCTTTGCAGGCATTCTCGTTTGGATTGTGCTCTTTTCTTCCGGCGCGACACACGCCGCTGAAGTGCAGGATACAGCTTTTTTTGAGATCAACATTCGCCCGCTGCTTTTGGAGCGCTGCGCAGAATGTCACAGCGAAAAAAAGCAGAAGGGTGGCCTGCGGCTAGACTCCAAGGCCGCATGGACAAAGGGCGGCGATACCGGCGCTGTCATCGCGCCTGGGGATCCGGAAACGAGTCTCCTCATCAAGGCGGTTCGCTACACCGACAAGGAGTTGCAGATGCCCCCTAAGCACCAACTCTCTCCCGCAGAAGTCGCGCTGCTCGAGCAATGGGTCAAAATGGGCGCGCCCGATCCACGCGAAGGAACCGCAACCCTCACCCCCGCCCTCAACGTGGAAGCTGCGGCCAAGCACTGGGCATTTCAACCTGTTCACCGCCCGCAGGTGCCTGCCATTTCCGAGCGTTCCCTCCAACCCCTCGACGCTTTCGTTTCCGTTCGCTTACAACAGGAGGGCCTCGCTCCCAACCCCGTTGCAGATCCACGAACTCTCCTGCGCCGTGTTACCTATGACTTAACTGGCTTGCCCCCGACCCCTGAGGAAACTCGCGCCTTTTTACAAGATACGGCCTCCGGGGCATTTGAACGAGTGGTGGAGCGGTTGCTAGCCAGTTCAGCCTATGGAGAGCGCTGGGGCAGGCATTGGCTCGATGTTGCTCGTTACGCAGATACTGCTGGTGATGGCGCGGACTATCCAGTGCGCGAGGCCATCAAATACAGGGACTGGGTCATTCAGTCATTCAATGCCGACCAGCCTTACAACCAGTTCCTTCGAGAACAACTCGCCGGCGACATTCTCGCGCTGAAGGGCCCACCGGAAAACTTCGCCAAGCAAGTCACCGCCACCGGTTTTCTCGCCATTGGCAAACGCTACGGATACAAACCCTCCCCAGACTTCCAACACCTCGATTTTGCAGACGCCATTGATTCCGTAGGCCGCTCCCTGCTCGGTCTTTCCCTCGGCTGTGCTCGCTGCCACGACCACAAGTTTGATCCAGTCAGCGTTGCTGATTATTACGGAATGTATGGCATTTTTCAGAGCACGCAGTGGGCGTTCCCCGGCGGCGAAGAACAGAAACGCCCCTCACACTTTCCCCCGCTCATCCCCCCCGCGGAGGCTACCGGCCTCGACGCAATCAAGACGGCCGCCATCGCCCGTTTGGACGAGAAACTGGCGCAAACCAAAAAGGAACGCGCAAATTTCGAAGGCCTCTCCTTTGCGGGCGGGATCGACCTCGCCTTTGAGGGGCAGGCTATTGGTAAACCTCCTGGCCCACCCTGGCTTTCCGCAGGCCCCAACCTCGTCCAGGCCGAGGCTCAAAGTCCTTTTGCCCATGTCCACCCTCCTGGCAAACTCGGCATCCGCATCGGCAGCAGCGTTCCAAACGATGGCGTCCGCTATGTCTTCGCCAAAGGCCTGCGAGCCACCGCCGGCAAACAGATGGAGTTCACCGTCGATTTTCGCACCGCCCAATCCACAGAAAAAGCTGGCTCCTATCGCTTCTATCTCGGGCGCGGCGTTATTCAGTCCCTCGCGGTGGAGGTGAGTGTCAGCGCCACGGAGATTGCCATCCGTAATGGCACTCAATGGGAAGTGGTTCGCACGCTCGCGCCCGGGCAATGGAATACGCTGCGCCTGACATTGGATCCTAGGCAAAAAACTTACTCGGGAATTGTCGGCACGCCCGGAAATCTCACGACCTTTGAAAACAAGACTTTGGGGGCAAACTGGGATGGAGTGGCAGACACCTTTATCTGCGATGGTAACGGCCATCTCAAAGGCACGGTGCCGACGCGGGATCTCGATAATCTGGGGCTTCAGGAGATCCCCTTTGGGGCTCCAGGCAGCGGCCCCATGGTTGCACCCGTGCTGCCGAGCGACCTCGCCGGGCGCTTAAAAACAATCGATGCGAATATCGCGCAACTCACCAAGGAGCGCGACAGCCTTGCCGCCGACTTCCCCTATCCAGTGGCCTATGGGGTGAGCGAGGGCACTCCAGTCAACGCCCGCATCCAGCACAGGGGCGAGCCCGAAAAACTACGCGAGGAAGTCCCTCGCCGCTTCCTCGCAGCGCTGGGAGGCGACTCCCTCCAAGACGCAAACAAGGGCAGCGGCCGGCTCGAACTGGCCGAATGGATTACGCGCCCCGCCAACCCTCTTACAGCGCGAGTTTTTGTGAACAGAGTTTGGCAATGGCATTTTGGTCAGGGGTTGGTGAGCACCGCCAGCGACTTTGGCCTGCGCGGCGAGGCGCCCAGTCACCCGGAACTCTTGGACTGGCTCGCCTCGGAGTTTGTCGCCTCGGGCTGGTCGCTGAAGACCCTTCACAGGCTCATCGTGCGCTCCGAAACCTATCAGCGCTCCAGCGCGGATGAGACGGCCAACCTCAAAAAGGACCCCGCCAATCGCTGCCTCTGGCGCCACACACGCCGCCCCCTCGACGCCGAATCCATCCGGGACAGCATGCTCGCCATTGGCGGCCTTCTGGACCGATCCGTGCCGGGCATCCACCCCTTTCCCGCGGTGCAGACTTGGGCGTTCACGATTCACCGGCCCTTTCACGAAGTCTACGAATCCAAACACAGGAGCGTCTACCTCATGGTCCAGCGCAACAGGCGCCATCCGTTTCTAGCGTTGTTCGACGCGGCGGATCCAAACGCAAGCGTGCCTCAACGCCTGCCCACCACCACGCCCACCCAGTCACTCTACTTGCTGAACTCACCCTTTGTTTTGGAGCAGGCGGAGGCCTTGGCGCGCCGTCTACTCGCCTCCCCAGGAGATAATGAGGACAGGGTCCGACTCGCTTTCGAGGCCGCGCACACTCGCGAGCCCGCCCCAGGCGAAGTCGCCGACGTCCTCGCGTTTATCGCCGCCTACTCCCAAAAACTTACCACCCTCCAGAAGCCGCCTTCAGAGCCTCAAGTGGCCGCATGGGCCGGACTCACCCGCGTGCTCCTCACCAGCAATGCCTTTCTTTACATCGACTAAGGCCCCCATGGACTCTCCCCTTCATCCCACACGCCGCGAGTTTTTAAGCCGCGCCTCCGGAGGCTTTGGCGCCCTCGCCTTGGCCGGGCTCTTAAACGAATCCAACGCGGCCGACACAGACCCGCTCGCCTCGCGGCCGCCACACTTTCCGGCAAAAGCGGACCGCGTTATTTTCATCTTTTCCACAGGTGGCGTCTCACAGGTGGACACCTTTGATCGCAAACCAAATCTGGTCCGCGACCATGGCAAGACCATGACGGCCACGCGCTGGCTCAACAAACCTGGGAAATTCGAACGTTTCCTCATTAAACCGCGCTGGGATTTCAAGCAGTACGGTAAAAGTGGCCTCTGGGTGAGCGACCTGTTCCCCCATATCGGCTCAGTTATCGACGACGTATGCGTGCTCAATGCAATGCATTGCGAGAGCGACGGCCACGACAAAGCCACGCTCGCGGCCCACACCGGCGTACAGCTTGCTCGACCAAGCATCGGCGCCTGGACTAGCTACGGATTGGGGACCGAAAACCGCAATCTACCTTCCTTCATGGTGCTCGCTCCAGCCGCGCCGTACGCGGGCGCTCAAACTTGGGGAAGCGATTTTCTCCCTGCCTGCCATCAAGGCACCCACATCATCCCAGGAAATGAGCCGCTCCCAAACCTGCACCCAGGCGCGCCGAGCACGGAACTGCAACTCCTCGAGTTGGGTCTTCTTGGGAAATTGAACCACAACCACCTCCAGCAGCGCGCCGCGGACCAGTCCTTGGATGCCCGCATCCGCTCCTTTGAAACTGCATTCGGCATGCAACGTGAGGCCCCCGAGGCGTTCGATCTCTCCGCCGAAACCGACGCCACGCTTGATCTCTACGGAATGAAGCGCGGTGCGACTTCCGGTTTCGGCTGGCAATGTCTCGTGGCTCGGCGACTCGCAGAACGTGGTGTGCGCTTTCTCGAACTCATCGACGTCGGCTCCAGCGCCAACTGGGATTCCCACGGCAACATGGGCGACCACGAACGCCTCGCTCGTGCGATCGACCAACCCATCGCAGGCCTCCTCGCCGATCTCAAGCAACGCGGCATGCTCGAAAGCACCTTGGTCGTATGGACCACAGAGTTCGGCCGGACTCCTTTTCACAAAGAGGCAAACCACGCCGGCCGCGAACACCACAACCTGTGTTTCTCTTCCTGGATGGCTGGAGGGGGTGTGAAGGGAGGCCACGTCCACGGCCAATCCGATGAATACGGCATTCTCCCGCATTCGGGCGCCGTACACACCCACGACCTCCACGCCACCATCCTCCACCTCCTCGGTCTCGACCACGAGCGGCTCACCTTCCGTTACGCCGGCCGCGATTTCCGACTCACCGACGTGGAGGGCAACGTGGTCAAAGAAATCCTGGCCTGACCAAGGCGACCGACAGTTTGCCTTTCTACTCCCATCCCCAAATGGAACGCCTCTTTGCACTCTTAATATGCGCCGCAGTTTTTGCCGCGCCTTGTGTTCCAGCACGCGCCGCCGAACCTGCTGGTGAAGCCTTTTTCGAGTCCAAGATCCGCCCTCTTCTCGTGGAGCGTTGTGTGGAATGTCACAGTGAGAAAAAGCAAAAGGGCGGCCTGCGCCTGGACTCGCGAACCGCGTGGCAAAAGGGCGGCGATACTGGAACGGCCCTCGTGCCAGGCGACCCGGAAGCTAGCCTGCTCATTAAGGCCGTGCGCCGCGTGGATAAGGAGCTTCAAATGCCCCCAAAACACCCGCTGTCCCAAGAGGAGGTTGCCGCTTTGGAGCAATGGGTAAAAATGGGTGCCCCAGATCCACGCACAAGCCTGCCAGCAAAAGCCGCTCTGAAGGCACCAAACATCGTAGAAGGCCGCAAGCACTGGGCCTTTTTGCCGCTCTCAACTTCAATGCCCCCAGCGATCACCGCAGACCAATGGAGCAAAACCGATCTGGATCGTTTCATCTTCGAGCGTTTAGAAAAGGCCAGCCTCAAACCCAGCGCGCCCGCCGACAAACGCACTCTGCTTCGACGGGCCAGCTTTGATCTGCTCGGACTGCCTCCGTCCCAAAGCGAGGTTGACGCCTTTGAAGCCGACCTCGCGCCGGACGCCTTTGCCAAAGTGCTCGACCGCCTTCTCGCCTCCCCTCATTACGGCGAACGTTGGGCGCGCCACTGGCTTGATGTCGCCCGCTACTCCGACACCAAGGGCTACGTCTACGCCAGGGAGGAAAAGCGCTTCGTCCATGCCTGGCCCTACCGCGACTGGGTTGTGCGCGCACTGAATACCGATCTGCCATACAACGACTTTCTCCTCCTTCAAATCGCCGCCGACCAAATCGCCCCACCCAACTCACCTGACTTAGCCGCGCTGGGATTCCTTACCCTTGGTCGACGTTTTCTTGGCGTCACGCACGACATCATTGACGACCGCATCGACGTCCTCATGCGGGGAACACAGGGTCTCACCGTCGCCTGCGCCCGCTGCCACGACCATAAATTTGATCCCATTCCCACCCGCGACTATTACAGCCTTTACGGTATTTTTCAAAGCTGCGCCGAACAGCTTGTGCCATGCGGAGAGGGGGTTAACCTGCCTCCAGCCTTCGTTAACGAACTGGCAGAGCGTCTCAATAAACTCCAAACCATCCTCACCCAACGCCGCGAGGAGCAGTCCGAACGCATCCGCTCCAGCGTGGCCGCGCATCTCCTCGCCCAGCTTGAATTGGAGAAATATCCAGAGGAAACCTTCGGCCAATTGCTTGGATCAGCCGACATCAATCCGGAGTTCGTTCGCCGCTGGCAGGCCTTTCTCTTCGCTGCTGGCCTCAGCAACGATGGCATCTTTTTAGCCTGGCGCGAATTCTCCAAAATTCCCGCCAAGGACTTTGCAAGCCAAGCGCCCTTGGTGACAAAACGTCTTCAAGAACTCCCTTCCGGTGCCCAGGAGCCAACTGTGGCTAAGGCCTTCCTCACGGCTCCGGCAAGCATTCAGGATGTCGCCCAGCGTTACGGTGCAATTTTCGGAACAGTCCAGAAACAGTGGAAAGAACTGCTGAAACAAAACCCGCATTCGCGCGGCCTTTCAGAACCCTCTGCTGAAGCACTCCGGCTGATCCTCTACAGTCGTGAGAGCCCGTGTTTTGTCCCGGACGAACACATTTCAAATATCGAAAACTTTTTCCCCAACGGTGTTGTCGTCGAGGTCTGGAAGCTCCAAGGGGAAGTGGATCGCCTGCTCATCCAGTCAACCGAAGCGCCAGGTCATGCAACCATTCTTGTAGACAGACAGAAGCCTTCCTCCCCTCGTATTTTCAAACGGGGCAACCCGCTTCAAAAAGGAGAGACGGTTCCTCGCCAATTCCTTGAGGTGCTCTCTCCGACTCCAGCAGTCCCTTTTCAACTAGGCAGCGGTCGACTCGAACTGGCGCGTGCGATCGCTTCCCCCGCCAATCCACTCACGGCGCGGGTCATGGTCAACCGGGTGTGGCAGCACCACTTTGGCCGCGGATTAGTCGCCACCCCGAGCGACTTCGGTAGCCGCGCGGAACCTCCAAGCCACCCCGAGTTGCTAGACTGGCTGGCGCGTCGCTTTATTGAAAGTGGTTGGAGCCTCAAGCAACTCCACCGCGATATCATGCTGTCTGCCACCTACCAGCAAACCTCCCGCACGCAACCTTCCGATCTCGTCGTGCGTGCGCTTGAAAAGGATCCTGAGAACCGCCTCCTTTGGCGCATGAACCCCTACCGGCTCAGCTTCGAAGAAATGCGTGATGGCTGGCTGAGTGCCACCGGTGAAATTGACCTCAAATGCGGAGGTAAACCGCTTGAGTTGTTTGCCGCACAAAACACACGCCGCACTCTCTACACCTACATTGACCGGGAACGCCTCCCCGACGTGCTCCGTGTCTTTGATTTCGCAAACCCCGACCTCTCCATTCCACAGCGGACGGATACAGTGGTGCCCCAGCAAGCCCTTTTCACGATGAACCATCCCTTCATCATCACCCACGCCAAGGCGCTGGTGCGACTCGCCCAACGAGCCGGCAACGATCCCTCCAAACGCCTAGCACTAATTTACTCCGCTCTCTTCCAACGCCCGCCAACCCGCGAAGAAGAGGAGGCTTCGCTGCAAGTCGTCCCTCCTCGGCTGCCTGCCCCGCCAAACACCGAGCCCGACCCTTGGGCGCAACTTGCCCAGGCCCTGATGCTCACAAACGAGTTTCTCTTCGTGGACTAATAACCGCCAATGCACCTCCCTCAGCCTCCCCTCAACCGGCGTGACTTTCTCTCACGCGCTGGCACCGGCCTTGCCGCCCTCGGTCTCGCCGACCTGCTGGCGCCCTCTCCGACAAACGCCGCACTCGCCCGGGCCCGCCAATTCGCGCCCAAGGCGAAGCGGATAATCCACTTTTTCCTCAATGGCGGCCCCTCCCATGTCGACACCTTCGACCCAAAACCCGCCTTACAAAAATACGCCGGACAGGCCCTGCCTCGCACCTTCATAACAGAACGCAAAACCGGCGCCGCCTTCCCTTCTCCTTTCGCCTTCAAGCGCTACGGCAAAAGCGGGATCGAAGTGAGCGAACTCTTTGCCCTCACCGCCCAACATATAGATGACATTGCCGTGGTGCGCTCCATGCAGGCACAGGTGCCCAACCATGAGCCCTCCCTCATGCTCATGAACTGCGGTGACTCCATTCAAACACGGCCCAGTCTGGGCGCGTGGCTTATGTACGGACTGGGCTCCGAGAACGCCAACCTCCCCGGTTTCGTCGCCATGTGTCCGGGAGGACATCCTATCAAAGGAGCCGAAAATTGGCAGTCGGCCTTTCTCCCCGGCGCGATGCAGGGGACGTACATCGATTCCAAAAACACCTCGGTCGAAAAGCTCTTGGAAAACATCCGTAATGCGAGCGGCTCCCCGAACGCGCAACAGCGCCAATTGGACCTGCTGCGCACCCTGAATCAGGCCCATCTTCGTGAACGTACCGACCCGCGATTGGAAGCGCGAATCCAATCCTTTGAACTCGCCTTCCGCATGCAGACCGAGGCGGCCGACGCCTTCGATGTCACCCGCGAACCCCAGTCCATGCGCGACCTCTATGGAGATACTATCCACGGTCGCCAGACACTCATCGGCCGCCGTCTTTTAGAACGCGGGGTGCGTTTCGTCCAGCTCTGGCACGGAGCCGGACAGCCTTGGGATAACCACGAAAAAATCGAGATCAACCACCGCAAACTGGCGGCCGAAATCGATCAACCCATCGCCGCCCTCCTCGCCGATCTAAAACAACGTGGGATGCTCGAAGACACCCTTGTCCTCTGGGGCGGTGAATTCGGTCGCACGCCCACAGTGGAAATGTCAGGGGCTACCTCCAAACTAGGGCGCGACCATAACCACTACGGCTTCAGCGTCTGGATGGCTGGAGGCGGCATCAAAGGCGGCACAGTATACGGTAGCACCGACGAGTTCGGGTTCGCTGCCGCCGAAAACCCCGCAAGCGTCCACGACTTGCACGCGACCATCCTCCACCTCATGGGACTCGATCACGAACGGCTCACTTACCGCTACTCCGGCCGAGACTTCCGCCTCACCGACGTGGAGGGCGAAGTCCTCCATGACATCCTCGCCTGAGAGGTCTTACTCCCCTTCATTTCTCCACACATCCGCCCCATGATCATCACCTCGCTCAACTTCGAAAAAGCCGGCAAACAACAGGGCTTTCTTCAAATCCCTTACTCCCATAATCTTGGCGGCTGGGCGAATGTAATGATTCCCATCACCGTCGTCGCTGCGGGAAAGGGCCCCACGGTCCTTATTCTCGGAGGCAACCATGGAGATGAATATCAGGGACAGATCGCCGCCATGAACTTGGCGCGCGAACTCACGCCGGAAATGCTCTCGGGCCGCATCATCCTCATTCCCTCCCTAAACTTCCCTGCGGCCCGCACGGCCACACGCCTCTCGCCATTGGATGGACTGAACCTCAACCGCGCCTTTCCCGGCGATTCCGAGGGCCCCGTCACCAGCCAAATCGCCCATTTTTTAAGAACTCAACTTTTCCCGCTTAGCGACGTCGTCATCGACATCCACTCTGGCGGCCGCAGCATGGAGTTTGTCCCTTGCTCGCATATGCACCTAGTTCCGGACCGTGAACAGCGTGCGCGGATGTTTGCTGCGATGCTCGCTTGGGGCACCGATTTTGCGTTCTTATACGCCGACATCGCGGGGACCGGCCTCTTGCCAGTGGAGGCGGAGAACCAGGGCAAACTCGTTGTCACGACTGAACTCGGCGGAGGAGAGGCGATCCCAGCCGCGGTGCACCGGATTGCCCGGAGCGGGCTGAGAAACGTGCTTGTACACGTCGGCGTGTTGAAGGGTCGCGAGAAGACGCGCGCGGCCCAAGGCAAGTCTCCCACAATTCTGACTCAGGCGCTCAACCGCGAGGACTATCTACTCGCCCCTGAATCGGGCGTGTTTGAAATCAGCGTCGATCTTGGCGCAATGGTCAAACGCGGACAGGCCGTTGGCTACATTCATCATTTGGAACGCCCCGATCGGCCACCAGAGCCGATCATCGCTCAAAGCGCGGGCTACCTCATCACGATGCGCGCGCCCTGCCTCACGCAGCAGGGCGACTGCGTGGCGGTCATTGCCAAACGAGTCACGGCCCGCCAAGTCCTCAACGCATGAGTGCCGCCGTTCCCCCAATGCCCGCCCGGCAGGCAACTCTTCTGGTCGGCTTCATGTGGGTTGCCTATCTGCTTAACTACTGCGACAGACAGGCCGTCTTCGCAATGTTCCCTTCTTTGAAGGCCGATCTTGGAATGTCCGACAAACAACTCGGCCTCACAGGCGCCATGTTCCTCTGGGTTTACGCTTTTGGCTGTCCCATTGCAGGCCACATTGCGGACCGTTTTTCCAAACGCCGGCTGGTTGTTTTCAGCCTCGCACTTTGGAGCGTCGTCACCGTCGCCACTGGTCTGGCCAATTCTGCCCTCATACTCCTTTCCCTGCGCGCGGCGATGGGCATTTCAGAGTCCCTCTTCATGCCAACGGCCATCGCACTCACGGCCAATGCCCATCCGCCAGCCCTCCGCTCCAGAGCCATCTCCGTCCTCACCACTGCCCAAATCGCCGGCACCGTTGCGGGAAGCTGGTTTGGCGGATGGATGGCAGACCGCGGCCACTGGCGCACAGCTTTCTTTATTCTCGGAGCCGTCGGACTGCTCTATGCGGTTCCCTATTTTTGGTTTCTCCACTCCGTCCCCGAAGAGACCCAGACCAAATCCAACACGACCGAAGCACCTCTGGCCGCTCTGGTTTTGCTCAGGGTAAATTCTTTCCGGATCCTTTGTGTGATCTTTCCTGTTTTCGTCTTCGGGCTCTGGCTGCTCTACGGTTGGCTACCCACCTTTTTGCACGATAAATTTTCTCTCACCCAATCCGAGGCCGCCTATAACGCTACGATCTTTGTACAAGTCACTACCGCAATCGGCCTGCTTGGCGGCGGCACCTTAGCGGATAGCCTCTACCGCCATACAAAGGCTTCCCGCCTGTGGCTTATGTGCGCAAGTCTAGTCCTTTGCGCTCCCTGCCTCCACGTCCTCGGCAACAGCGATACGCTCCTAAGTACACGCTTCGCAGCCGCCGGCTTTGGGCTCTTCAGCGGCCTGCTCATGGGCAACATCTTCCCCGCAGCCTTCGATGTCGTTCCCACCCAAACGCGCGCATCCGCCGTAGGAATCCTCAACTTCTGTGCAGCAATCATGTCTGGCTTCGCCACTCTTTTTGGTGGCGTCTGGAAACAATCTTTGGGCATAGGCCGTTTACTTTCCCTCACCGCACTGGCCTACACCGCAGCCGCACTCGTTCTGATCTTCGGCATCAAAAAACTCTTCCCGAAAGATTTTGAGCTGAATAACGCCCTGACAGCCCCCCTCCCATGAAGTTCCTTGCCGCTCTGAAAACCATTCTCGCTACTGCCTGCGCCCTTCTTTGCTGGTCCGATCGGCTCCGGGCCGCAGAGCCACCCGCGCTTCAATTTCCGACAAAGGACGAATCCGCCGCGCTTGCTGGCGAGGCACTGCAACTGCACGAAAAACTTGCGTCGCTAAAAACTTCCAGCCCAGATCTCAAGGCCGATGCCGACATTTTCGAGAAAGGAATTAGCTGGGCGCTGCGCTACGACACCCCCACGCCGACAGACGTGCTCCTCATAAAAAAGGGTCTCACCCGCGGACACGAACGTGCCACAAGCCTCTCCGCTGGCAAATCCGACTGGACCACAAAAAAAGGAAAAGTCCTCCGCGGTTTCGTCTCAGCAGTAGACGGGTCCACTCAACCTTACGGTCTCATTATTCCCCAGGGATACACAGACGCCCAACCAATCCGACTGGACGTCGTGCTGCACGGAAGTTCAAAGCCTCATGGCATGAGCGAGCTGCGCTTCATCTCTCGTTTCGATGAGGGTGATTCCACCGCGAAAACAGCACCAGAGGCTAATTTCATCGAACTTCATCCGCTTGGGCGCGTGGAGAACTGCTACCGCTGGGCTGGCGAGACTGATGTGTTTGAGGCGATTGAGGCCGTTTGCCGCAACTACAACATCGACAGGAATCGCATCGTTTTGCGCGGGATGTCCATGGGAGCCTCCGGCACCTGGCATCTCGGCCTCAAGTACCCGGACCGTTTTGTTGCCATTGCCCCGTACTGCGGCTACGTCGACACGCACCGCTTTTCCGAGACTCCCATTCCCGGCTTTATCAAAGTTGGCCCGCTTCCTCCACATCAGGAATTCGGGTTGCACATGCTCGATTCGGTCGACTACGCCGCCAACGCTGGGGTTGTTCCCGCAATTGCGGCCATCGGTGACAAGGACACTTTTTTTCAATCTCATGTTCATATGGGCGAAGCTTTTGCAAAAGAGGGCTTGGAAATGGTAAACCTCATTTCAAAAGGTACCGGCCACGTTGTGGATCCCGTTACGCATCGCGAACAAATGCAACGTGTCGAGGAGTACTCAAGCAAAGGACTCGACCATTCGCCAAAAGCACTTCGTTTTGTCACTTGGACGCTCAAATACAGCCGTTGCCACTGGACCGAGTTGCTGGCCCTCGATAAACACTATTCCCGCACAGAGTTCATCGCCCAAGCCACTGGTGATGACGCAGTGGAGATCACCCTCGCCACGAACATCCACAGCTTCGCCCTGCATCGGCCCTTGAGCAAGGTAGTGATTTTGGGTGCGAACGTCACGCTTCCCCCGCACACCCCCGGCGATGCGCTTGTATTCACCCAGGAAAAGAGCACTTGGAAATGCGTGGGCCCCCTTCAGCCAACATCGCTTACCGGTAAACGCCCCGGTCTCCAAGGCCCCATTGATGATGCATTTGCCACTCCGTTTCTCTGCGTACGCGGCACCGGAAAACCGTGGAATCAGGATATTCAAAACTGGGCGGACGCCAGCCTGCGCCGCTTTGAGTACGAGTGGTCCCGCTACATGCGTGGAACGCTCCAGATCAAGCGCGATACAGACGTCACAGAAGCCGACATCAAGGACAAGCACCTCGTTGTTTTTGGTGACCCCGGCAGCAATTCGTTGCTTGCAAAAGTGCTCCAAAATTTACCCCTGAAGTGGACTCCCGCGGAAGTGCTTCTTGGCGGCGAACCCCAATCTGCAAAGCAATACGCTCCTGTCTTGATCTGCCGAAACCCACTTGCGCCCGAGCGCTACATTGTGGTTAACAGTGGCCACACCTTCCACGAAAAGGACTTTGCCGCTTTTAATTACCTGCTCTTTCCACGACTCGGAGACTGGGCACTACTACGAGTCTCTCCAGAAGCCGCGCAGTGGCAGCCCTCCAATGAGCCCTTTCCTGAGGAGGTTCTGCGTGCCGGATATTTTGACGAGACCTGGAACAATGCCTACACCGTTAACCCTTAGTCCCGAGTTTTATGCCCAGAATTCTTATCGCTGAATGCAAGCAGGAGGTCTCCACATTCAATCCGCAACAAAGTGGCTATGAAGACTTTGGAATCCGCATAGGAGAGGAGCTCCTCCGCTACCACAGGAGCATCCGCAACGAAGTCGGCGGCGCCCTGAGTGTTTTTGATGCGGACTTCACTGTAAGCATTGCACCCGCCTACAGTGCCTTTTTTATCACCTCAGGAGGCCCTCTTGAAAAAGCAGCTTGGGAACGTATTGCCACAGAATTTCTGGACTCCATCCGCGCCGCGCCCCCAGTGGACGGCGTGTATTTTTGTATGCACGGGGCCATGGCCAGCCCCGGGGAACTCGACCCCGAAGGTTGGCTACTGGGGGAGACTCGTAAAATTCTAGGGGCTCACATTCCAATTGTCGTGTCGCTGGATCTCCATGGCGTCCTGAGCGATCGCATGCTCCAGCACAGCGACGCCATCGTGGCCTACCACACCTACCCCCATGTGGATTTTTTCCAAACAGGCCAGCGTGCGGCTCGGCTGCTTCTGCGTATTCTCGCCGGCGGGGTGCGGCCGGTCACCGCAAAGGTCGCCATTCCCGCCCTCGTGCGCGGGGATGAGCTCATTACCGCCACGGGTCTCTTTGGTCAAAGCATTCGCATCGCCCAAGAAGTGGAGAATGGTCCGCTTGGACTTTCCGCCGGAATGTTCATCGGCAACCCCTTTACAGACGTCCCAGCCCTCCAAACTTACAGCTTCGTCGTAACCGACGGAGACCCTGCACTGGCCCAACGCGAAGCCATACGCATTGCGGAAAGTTTCTGGGCAAACCACTCGGCCATGCAAGTTCCCTTGGTCAGTCTTGAGGAAATGACGCGTATTGTCTCAGGACACACACTTGGGACCGTCGCGATTGTTGACGCCGCCGACGCGACCAGTTCGGGGGCCTCCGGTGACAGCAATGCCGTCGCACGAGCACTTCTCGCCTCCGGATATAATGGCAGAACGCTTCTGCCCATAGTCGACGCCCCTGCCGTCAAAATGGCCCTTCAGGCTGGCGTCGGCGCCACTATCCAAACCCATCTTGGCGGCACACTCGATCCAGCGCGCTTTCAGCCTCTATCCGTTCGGGCAAGGGTGCGCCTGCTCGCTGAGGGCCGTTTCCGCAGCGAATCCTTTGGCGAAATTTGGGATGCAGGCCCAACCGCTGTTCTCGAGGCGGACAACATGACGTTCGTCGTCGGGAGCCGCCCCGTAAATCTTTACGATCGGTCCTTCTTTTTCTCCCATGGCCAAAACCCCAAGAATTTCGACGCCGTCGTGGTAAAATCTCCGCACTGCCAGCAACACATGTATGCCGACTGGTGTGTTGAAATGGTCAACGTCGACGCCCCCGGCTCCTCCAGCGCCAACCTGCCTTACCTCGGCCACACCCGGTGCCCGCGCCCCATTTTCCCTCTGGATCCCGGCGTCAAATTCACCCCCGTTCCGAAGCTTTTTAGTCGGGCTTGATGATCTCCGGACTCGGCTGTTCTTTGAGCGATCTAACCTTGTCTCCTCACTTTTTCCAAACAATCAACTCATATGAAAATAACTGAAATCCGTTGCGCAGGTTTGCGCGGAGCCACTCCAGAAGGCGGTTGGAGCAATGAACTTAAACCCGACGATTGCGTCCACACGCTGGTAGCCGTCCACACCGATACCGGAGATGTCGGGCTCGGATCCGTATTCACAAACGACGCTTTGGTGCGCGCCTCCCTTGCCCTGTTAGAGCCGCTGTACCGGGGTGAGAACGCCCTCGAACCGGAGCGCGTGAGCGAAAAACTCCACCAGAATATGTTCTGGCTTGGACGGGGTGGCTCGCTCACCCACGCCATTAGTGGCATCGACATTGCGTTATGGGATCTTTTGGGCAAGGCGACGGGCCAACCCATCGGCCGGCTTTTGGGAGGACGCTATCGCGAACGCGTGCAGCCATACGCTTCCCTGCTCATGGACGAGCCTGCGAAGCTACGCGAACATCTTCTCTCCGTAAAAGCTCAGGGTTTCCGGGCATTTAAAATTGGCTGGGGCCCCTTCGGCCGCCGCAGCGCCGCCACAGACGAGGCCATCGTCAAAGCCGCCCGTGATGCCGTAGGGCCTGAGTCCAAGCTCATGGTCGACGCCGGTGGCAGTGACGCCTTCTGGCCCAATGGCTACAAGTGGGCCCTCAACGCCTCAAAAATGCTCGCCAACTACGACGTGCACTGGTTCGAGGAAGCCCTCCCTCCGGATGCCCTCGAAGACTACGTCAAACTGCGCGAACATTCTCCGGTGCCAATTTCCGGTGGTGAAGTCCTCACTCGTCGCCAAGCCTTCCAGCCTTTCCTTGAGGCGCGCGCTTTCGACATCATCCAACCCGACGTCACCAAAGTTGGTGGTATCAGCGAGGAGCGGCGCATCGCTTGGATGGCCCAAGAACATGGGGTACAGTTCATCCCGCACGGCTGGAACACCGCCGTCGGGCTGGCCGCCGACCTTCAACTTGCCTCGGCCTTCCCAAACACAGACCTTGTCGAGTACCTCACTGGTTCTCCTTTTATTGATGAAATCACCCTCGGCGGCTGGCACATCGACTCCGAGGGCTTCCTCGCGATCCCATCCAAACCCGGCCTTGGGCTCGAGTTGGATCCTGTTGCTTTGGGCAATTACACTGGCGGGGAAAAACTTCTTTAACAAAATCTGCTTTGCACCCACCCAACCGGCGCTTTGCAAGTCAGGCGCGGGGCGTTTAACCCATCAGAGGTTTAGTGGAGGGATGCCGATCCCATGTTACAGACAGCAGGTCTATTCCTGTATTCGCCAGCACCCTTACTTGCTTGCGCTGTTTAGCTTCAGCACTTCATTGGTCTTAGCCACGATGGCATCGGAAATCATCTTATAGGCTGGGCCGGACCAGTGGTATTCGTCGCCAGCGGCGAGTTCCAGCTTGGCGGCCAGCGGGGTATACATATCGATGATCTCGACCCCTTCCTCCTTCATCACCTTTTCGGCAAGGCGGTTGATGCGCAGCACGACGGGATTCTTTTCGCCCAACGCGTCGACCGGTTTGCCGGGCTCGCTGCGGCGAGCTGTGTGCGGTGTCGTGGCGATCCAGAACAGTCTGGCTTGGGGCGCCCCGGCTTTGAAGCCGCGTACAATGGCGCGCGTGGTGTCGATGATTTGCTCGTCGGTGGCCTTCTCCGGAGTCCAGGACAACGAGTGCAGCCCGTTGTTAAAAAAGATGAGTTTAAAGTCGGCGCTGGCGGCCCCTTGCTTGATCAGCGCATCCACCTTCGGATCGATGCCTCCCACGAAGCCAGTCCAGTGGTAGGCGTAGACCCCGCCCTCCAGCGCAGGAAGCAGATATTGACGGTAGCCGCCGGAAATGGAGTCTCCGTAGAAGAGCAGTTTTGGACGGACTGGGTCGAGGACGGTGGGAGCATCGATCATCCAGTTCTTGCCGGCTATGGCTCCGCGCGGCTCGGCTGTCACTTTTTCCTTCGGCGACTTATAGGAGAAGTCAGGCCCGTAAACCTTCAGCTCTGAAATCTTCACCGAGCTAAATGGTTTTTCCTTCGGTAAGAGCTTTTTACCCACCCACATCGGCTCGTCATTGGGAAGTAGCATCGTGAAATACTGACCACCCGGCGCATCGTTTAGGTAATATGAGGCGCTGCCGCGACGGACGGCGACGGTGAAAGTGTAGGGGGTGTTCGGTTGAAAATTCGTGCGCAGCCCCCCGATGTGCATCCCGTTGATGATCGGACGATAGACCTTCCAGTTAGGGTTGTAGATGCAGGTAAGGCCGAGGCCGGTATCCTCGCCGTCACTACGTTGTTTAAGCAGAACGTTGAGACTGGTGTCTTCGGAGAGCTCAGGGAAGGAAACGGTGATCTGGACAGTGAGGTTTTTCTGGTCTGGAAAGGCCGTGGCCGGCACCCCGAAGTAGTTGTCACCGCCGACGGTCATGGAGCCATCTGCGGCGCGGGTGGCGCCGTGGTTGAGCTCTGCGGGGATCGTATCCTTCGCCAGATCCCAGAGCGGCACCTGCGCCGGAAGCGAAACGGAGACACCGAGAAGAGTGATGCAGAAGAGTACCCGTTTCATGCGGCCGATTCAAAGGCCGCCGCCCCGAGGCTGTCAAATACCCAAGCTTGGATTTTACAAATGGAAGAGTGGCTGAATCACTACGGCGCATTACGCCTTGTTATACAGCCTTAGTGCGCCTGCTGCTCCCTTAGCCCAGGTTCACTCGATCAAAGATAACGAAATCTGCGGAAAGAAATTGCTTAATCGCCAAGAGCAGACGCCTGCTGGGCGGCTTGAGGCGCAAGATACGCATTCACGTATTCAACAACAGAATCATAGTCTACCATTCCCTGCAACTGATTCACGAGATCCGCATCCCATGCCAAAGCAGCATCACCCTGCACATAATCGCCCGCCATCGAATCCGGCGCTCCTAAGAAAGCGGCAGCGCCTGCGGACTCGACTCGACCG